>BEIK01000009.1 GCA_002923395.1 bacterium HR34
TCCCAAGAAACCCACGGTTTCTTGCGCTCCGACATAATGTCGGAGCTATTTTCCTTCACGGGGAGATACCCAATCTCCCCGACCCCCTCTGTGGGGTTCGCTTCTCTATCTAATTTTTCTCAAACCAATCTGCTAATTCCAACATTACCAAACTATTCGGCGGCCCCGACGGGAATCGAACCCGTCGCTTCGCTCCCAAGAAACCCACGGTTTCTTGCGCTCCGACATAATGTCGGAGCTATTTTCCTTCACGGGGAGATACCCAATCTCCCCGACCCCCTCTGTGGGGTTCGCTTCTCTATCTAATTTTTCTCAAACCAATCTGCTAATTCCAACATTACCAAACTATTCGGCGGCCCCGACGGGAATCGAACCCGTGTTTGGGGATTGAAAGCCCCCTGTCCTAACCACTAGACGACGGGGCCGGATAAAAAATTAATTTTAAAATTCTACTTATTTAACTTGAAAATGCAAATTAAAAATTGTATTTATTAATATATGCTAAAATTACCTTTATTATTTATTGCTATTTTAATATCTGCAGCGATATCTACTGTTTCTGTTTTTTATATTAACAAAAATTATGAAAAAATTAAATATCAAGAACCACCACTTATTATAAACACAGAAAAAGGACAATTACAAGCCTTTGTAGGAAATCAATCTAATGAAAAAATTGATAACACCAAAAACAACAAAAATAAAAATGAAAATGAACAAATTAAAAAAGAACAAACAATTAAAAACTTAAAAAGCAGCGATACTAAATCTGAAAATCAAAATAATTCACAAATAACTCAGCATAACAAAAAATTATCAGAAAAAATATTACAAAATAAGACAGTAATAGATACGTCTAACAATAAGGAATTAAAGGAACCTCAATTTTGCAAGATAAATAAAGATATAGTGCCTCCAAGAACAAAAATTATTTTTAATGAGATCAATTGGGCAGGAAGTAAAAATTCAGCGTACGACGAATGGATCGAGTTAAAAAATGTGGCATTAAATTTTCAGGATGTGAGTATAAAAGGGTGGCAAATAATATCTGAAAAAGGAAATATTAAAATAATTATAGACAAAGATGCGATAATAAAGCCCCTAAAGTTTTATTTAATAGTTTCTGACAAAAGCAATTTAGATGGAGATTTTAAGTTTAAAGGCAACATAAGAAATGAAGGAGATAGCCTTTATTTATTCGATGAAAACTGCAAACTTCAAGATTCTATAATAATGGAGGGTGGATGGTTTTATGGTGATAATAACGAAAAATTAACAATGGAAAGGACAAAAAGTCTTGAATGGAAAAACAGCAAAGTGGAAGGCGGCACGCCAAATTTTGAAAACAGCGTATATTTAGAAATAGAAGAGGAACAAAAAAACAACGAAAACAATCAAGAACAAAACAACACGCAAAATAATTCTAATCAACAAAGCAACGCTCAAGAAAACAGCGAAGATGGTCAAGAATACAAAAAATTATTAATTGTTGAAATTCAAATAAAAGATGAAACAAATTCTGATCACGATTTTGTAAAAATATTTAACCCAAGCGAGAAAAAAATAAATTTAGATGGTATAAATTTAGTTAAAAAATCTTCTACTGGAAAAACATATTCAATAAAATCTTTTGGAGAAAATGACTTTATAAATCCAAAAGAATACATTGTATGGAAAAACTCAGATTTTGAATCTTTGCCAGCTAACTATCAAACAACTCAAACACTATCAGAAAATAACAGCATTGCAATAATAAAGAAAGATAAAGGAGAAATAATAGATAGCGTTTGTTGGGGAGAAGGAGAAAACCAATTTAAAGAAGGCGATTGCCTGCCCAATCCGTATTCTAAATTAGAAAGAAAAAAGCAAAACAATGAATTTATAGATACTCAAAACAACTTAAACGATTTCACTTACGACCAACAATCCCCAAACAATCAAAACAGCGAAAATCAGCAACAAAAAAATCAAAACCAACAAGAACAGCAAGACCAAAATAATAATCAAACTTACAACTATCTAGATGTTGTATTTAGTGAAATAGCATGGGCTGGCACAAAAGCATCTTCTTATGACGAATGGATTGAACTTTTTAATAATACTCAAACAGATATTGATTTGTCTGGGTGGAAAATAAAAGGAGAAGTCAAAGGCGAAATAAAGCTTGAAATAAATTTACAGGGAACAATTAAAAGCGGAGATTATTTTTTGTTGGAAAGAACAGACGACAACACAATATCTAATATACAGGCTGATTTAATTTTTACAGGGAATCTGCTAAACAGTGGAATGAATATAAGACTTTTAGATCCGCAAAACAATATAATAGATGAACTTTCTTTTGAAAATGGCTGGCCAGCCGGAGACAATGATAAAAAATTATCTATGGAAAGAAAAAACTTAAAAATAAGTGCTTTACCAGATAACTTCCAAAGTTTTAATGGAAACTTTGTTATAAACCCAGAACCATTAGACGCAAAAAACAATAAAATTTTAGGAACACCAAAACATGAAAACAGCAAATAAAGAAAAAATTATTTTAGCAATAGAAACTTCCTGCGATGAAACAGCCATAGCGGTTTTAAAATATAAAGACGCAGAAAACTTTAAGATTTTGGCGAATGTTGTATCCTCTCAAATTAAAATTCATTCAAAATATGGCGGAGTATTCCCATATCTTGCTAAAAGAGAGCACCAAAAAAATTTAGTAAAGGTTCTAAAAGAAGCATTAGCGCAAGCCAAACTTCTTAAAAAAGACAAAACAGAATATAAAGAAAAACAAATTGAAAAATTACTGGAAAGAGAGCAAGAATTAAAAAACGAGTTAATAAAGTTTTTAAACAAATATTCTTTTCCAAAAATAGATTTTATTTGTGTCACTTCTCATCCTGGGTTAGAGCCTTGTTTGTGGGTTGGAGTTAATTTTGCTAACGCTCTTTCTAGAATAACAAGCGCAAAAATTATACCGATAAATCATATAAGGGCACATATATACTCCTCTTTAATATATAAATTTAAAAAAGTTTTAGTTTTATACAAAAATAAAAAATTGTTTCCTGCAATATCTTTGGTTGTGTCAGGAGGACATACAGAACTTTATTATTTGAGTGATTTTCTGAAAGAAAAATTAATAGGAAAAACAAGGGATGATGCAGCAGGAGAATGTTTTGATAAGACATCAAGATTGCTTGGCTTGCCTTATCCTGGCGGCGAAAAATTGTCTCGTTTGGCAAAGGAGTTCAAAGGTAAAAGCAGTATTACTTTTCCAAGACCAATGATAAACTCAAAAAATTTTAACTTTTCTTTTTCAGGATTAAAAACTGCTGTTTTGTACAAGGTAAAAGAATTTAAAAAAATTAACGAAAACCTTAAAAAGGAGTTGGCAAAAGAAATACAACAAGCAATAATTGATTGCCTTGTTGTAAAAACAATAAAAGCAGTTAAAGAATTTAAGGCAAAGTCCTTGTTTTTGGGAGGCGGGGTTAGCGCTAATTATTTGTTGAGAAACGAAATTAAAAAAATTATTAAAAAAGAAAAATTAGATTGTAATATATTCTTGCCAGAAAAAAACTTAACAGGTGACAACGCTCTAATGATAGGTTTTCTTGGCTTTTTGATTTTAACAAGAAGTAAGGTAAAATTAAAAAATAAGGTAAGTGTTCCTGATTTTTAAAAGTTAACTTTAAACCTATGGAATTAGCACCCTCTCATAATCCAAAAGATATAGAAGAAAAAATATATAACTATTGGCTAAAACTTGGGTATTTTAATCCTGACAAACAACCTGACAAAGAAAAAAGATTAAAAAAAGGCGTTTTCTCAATAACAATGCCCCCTCCAAACATAACCGGTGAACTTCATATGGGCCATGCCCTGAATGCAACAATCTCAGATATTTTAATAAGAAAAAAGATGATGGAAGGCTTTTTAACTGTTTATGTGCCAGGCACTGACCACGCTGGAATAGCAACTCAAAATGTCGTTGAAAAAAATCTTAAAAAACAAGGAATATCAAGGTTTGATTTGGGAAGAGAAAAATTTATAGAAAAAGTTTGGGAATGGGTTGAAAAATATAAAAATATAATACTAACACAAATTAAAAAATTAGGAGTTGCAGCTGACTGGTCCAGAAAAAGGTTTACATTAGACAAAAATTATGAAAAAGCAGTTAATTATGCTTTTAAGTACTATTTTGAAAAAGGATTGATTTATAAAGGTAAAAGAGTTGTAAACTGGTGTAAAAGATGTAAAACTTCCTTATCAGATCTTGAATTAGAATACGAAAAAGAATTTAGTTATCTGTGGTACATAAAATATCCTGTAAAAGATAGTAAAGAATATATTGTTGTGGCAACATCAAGGCCAGAAACAATGTTGGGAGATGAGGCAGTTGCCGTTCATCCAAAAGATGAAAGATATAAAAATTTAAGTGGCAAAAAAGTTGTTCTTCCGTTAGTAAAAAAAGAAATACCAATTATTCGAGACAATTTAGTTGATAAAAGTTTTGGTACAGGGGTTGTAAAAGTAACACCTGCCCATTCACTTGTTGACTATAAAATATCTCTAAAACATAAACTTCCTTTAACTCAAGTAATTAACGAAGAAGGTCAAATATGCCCGCCTGCTCCAGAAAAGTACATTGGCTTGAATGTTCAAGACGCAAGAATCTTAATAATTGAAGATTTAAAGAAACAAGGATTTTTAGAAAAAGAAGAACCTTACGAACACAATATTCCTGTTTGCTACAGATGCGGAACAAAAGTAGAATTTGTGCCTTCCAATCAGTGGTTTTTGAAAATGGACGAACTTGCTAAAAAAGCCTTAGAAGCGATTAAAAAAGAGGATGTTAAAATAATACCAAATTTATACAAAAGATTGGCAATAAACTGGCTTAAAAACATACAAGATTGGTGTATATCAAGACAAATATGGTGGGGCCACAAAATTCCAATAGAAGAATGTGCCTGCGGATTTTTTTATGCTGAAAAACCAACGAACAAAGTTTGCAAAAAATGCGGCAAAGAAAGAGTTCCATCTGAAGATGTTTTAGATACCTGGTTCTCCTCTGCTCTATGGCCGTTTGCTGTTTTTGGCTGGCCAAAAAGAACTAAAGATTTAAAAACTTTTTACCCAACAAGTTTAATAGTAACCGCTCAGGAAATTCTTTATTTGTGGATTGTTAGAATGATATTTTCAGGATTAGAATTTATTGGAAAGGTGCCATTTTATAAAGTATTAATAAGCCAAACGGTTGTTACAAAAGATGGAAAAAGAATGTCAAAATCTTTAGGAACTGGCGTTAACCCTTTGGATTTTGTTGAAAAATACGGTGCTGACGCAACAAGATTTGGAATAGCGTTTAAGATAAGTAAGTCAAAAGAGTTAAGATTTGATGAAACAGCAATAATAACAGGAAAAAAATTCTGCAACAAAATATGGAACTCTGTCAAGTTTGTTCTTTTCCAAATTGAAAGATGCGGATTAAAAGAAGTAGAATTCAATTCTCAAAGGTTTTATGAGTTATCGAAGGAAGATAAAGCGATGATTAAAAAATTCATAAGATTGAAAAAAAACGTTGAAGAAAATATTGAAAACTTTGAAATAGGAAAAGCAACAAGAGATTTATATGAATTCTATTGGCACTATTTTTGCGACAAATATATTGAATATTCTAAAAAGGTAATAGAAAAAAACAAAGAAAAACAAATAAAAAACTTGTTGTATATAATAATTGAAAGTTTGAAAATGCTCCACCCTATTATGCCACATATAACAGAAGAACTTTACCGAAACCTGCCATTAAAAAATAAGAAAAAGTCAATAATTTTTGAAAAATGGTAGATAAAAGCTTTGCAATAATATTTGCTTTTCTGCCAAGCATACTGTGGTTGCTGTTTTTTCTGTTCCAAGACAAAAAACCTGAGAAAAAATTATTAATAGTTAAAACTTATATACTCGGCGCCATAATTGTTATTCCGGTAATAGCGCTGGAATCATTATTTGGAGGAGCGTTGGGCGGATATCAAATAAATTCTGAATTTGTTTTAATTTTTTTGTTAATGGCTTTTATTGTTGCTCCTTTAGAAGAGTATTTCAAATATCTTTCTGCAAAATTATCTTCTTTTGGAAGATATTTTTTTGATGAGCCAACAGACGCTGTTGTTTATTTAATAACAGCCGCTTTGGGTTTTGCTGGAATTGAAAATGTTTTTTATGTTATATCCTTACAAAACAATTATGAGTTTTTCTCAGTGGTTATTATGCGAGGCTTGTTGCCTGTTTTGCTACATGCTTTATCTTCTGGATTTTTAGGATATTTCTTGGCTTTATCTTTTTATAATATTAAAAAAGAGGGCTACTATAAAAAACTTGGTTTTTTAGCTGCAATAACATTTCACACAATATTTAATATGTTAGTTTACGCAAGTGAAACTCAAAAAATTAGTTTAATTTTAATAATCTTAATGCTTATTCTCTTTTTCTTTGCGTGGATTTTAATAAACAGAATAAAATACCTCGAAAAACTAAAAACTATATGCAAAATAGACATAGGAATGGTAAAGAAGTAAGAAAATGAGTCTTATTGGTAAAAATAAACAAAATATGGAAAAATCAGAAATTTTTACAGTGAAACAATCAGCGAATTATCTTCAAGTTAAAGAGTATACAATATACAATCTTATCAAATTAAAAAAAATACCTGCTATCAAAATAAACCCGCAATGGAGGTTTAAAAAAAGTTAATCGATGATTGAATAAAGTCAGAGTCGTTACGCAATTTAAATAATAAAAATAGCACAAACAAAAAATATCTATATCAAAAACAGAGAAAAAACTAATAAAAGAAGTAAAAAAAATGGTAATACAGAAGCCTTTGGAAAGTTAACGAAATATTACTTCTCAATTATAATTACAATAGCAGAAAAATATATAAAGAAATACCCTTATGTTGATTTATCAGATCTAATTCAAGAAGGATTTATAGGACTTTATATTGCTGCAAAAAAATTTGATTTAAGGAAGCGTTATAGATTTTCAACTTTTGCGAGACGGTGGATAAAAAGCTATATTATAAATTTTGTAAATAAAGAAGAGGAAGAAGAAACTATTCCATTAAAAAATTCTATAAAATGTGGCGAGAATAATTTAATATCATGTGGGAAGGTAATTCAACCAGATTTGTTTGCCGCAAGAACAATTTTAAAAGAAAGAATATATGAAATTCTAAAAGATTTGACAGAAAAAGAAAGAGACATTATTAAAATGAGATTTGGGTTGGAAGGCGACGAAAACCATACACTTAAGGAAGTTGGCAAGCGTTTTGGAGTTTCAAGGGAAAGAATAAGACAAATAGAAGCAAAGGCAATTGAAAAACTAAGAAAACACAGAGATATCAAAAAACTTAAAGGATATTACTAGGATTATATTTACAAAATTGTTTAATCATATTAAAATTAATATATTAAAACAAAAAACTATGGCTTTAGCGGATTTTTTCAATCTGCAAAGTAAAAAACAAAAAGAAGAAGATAAAACACAAGTCAAAAATGAAGAAAAAGGCGAGGTAAAAAAAGTAGAGGTTGAAGAAAAGGAAATAAAAAACCCGGATACTAAAAATGATCAAGAAGAACTTGAAAGTGAAGGCCAGTTAACAATAGATTTGTACGAAGATGATAAAGAATTTATAATCCAGTCTGCTGTTGCAGGGTTAAAACCGAATGAGATAGAAATAGAAGCAGATAAAAACATCATTATAATAAAAGGAGAAAGGAAAAATCCTGCAGTCTCTTTGGTAGCAAACAAAAATCAACTTTTGCAGGAATGCTATTGGGGATTTTTCAAAAGAGAAATTATGTTACCAAGTAAAATAAATATAGAAAATATAAAGGCGATTTTTAAAAACGGTATTCTAACCATTATTGTTCCAAAATCAGAAGAAAAGCAAATTAAAAAAATAGTGATTGAAGCAGAAGAATAATAATTATTTTTTACAAACTAAGTATATATTTTGTCTGTTTTTGGAAGATGGCATATAGCCAGATTCTAAAATCTCAAAGCCATTTTCTAAAACAATTTTTTCTAATTCTTTTTTTGAAAAACAATGCACGTATCTTTCGCATAACACCTCTCCCCTGCTGTTTTTCCAAGGAACGAATATATCAAATAAATCAAACTTCCATTTACCAAATAACTTCAAAATAAAATTTTTTATAAAAGTTTTTCTATATTTTCTTCTCAAATTCCAAACAGTAATAACAAAAAATCCGTTGTCTTTTAATAATCTTTTAATTTCAGCCAAAATTTTATTTCTAAAATCTTTAGAAGGTATATGATGGAAAACAGCAATTGAAAAAACAACATCAAAAAAATTATCAGGGAAATCAAGTTTTAAGGGGTCTTCCATAACTTTTACTTGGCAACTCTCTCCAGTTGGCAAATTATTTTGCGCTATTTTTACAAGGTTTTCAGAAACATCAACGCCATAATAATAAATATTTTTATTTTTAGATAAAAGATGATATAATCTTCCGTTACCGCAACCAAAATCCAAAACTTTATCGCCGTGTTTTACATATTTTAAAAAATAAGAAATAAAGTCCCAATTAGATAACCTTGTGCGCGAAAACTCGCTTGCTATTTTATTAAAATCGTTTATTGTTTTATATAGTAAATATTGGGCTAATTTTTTATCCATATGCAAAAAATAATTGAAAAAGAAATAAAAAATAAATTAATTGAGGCGATTAAAACTGGTAAAACAAACCAGCATTATTTGGATTCCATAAAAAGATATATATCAAAAAAGTATAAAATTCCAATAATAAGCAACAGAGAACTAATTAAAGTATACAAAAAAATAGTAAAAAGAAAAAAAGCTCTCAAAAGTAAAAAAATAGAAGACATTTTAAGGGTTAGAAAAGTAAGATCTACTTCTGGTGTTGTTATAGTTTCTGTTTTGACAAAGCCGTATCCTTGCGGAGGAGCGTGTTTATTCTGCCCTGCTGAAAAAGGAGTACCAAAAAGTTATTTAAGTAATGAGCCTGCTGTAATGAGAGCTTTGTTAAATAAATATAATCCCTACAAGCAAGTGTATTCAAGATTAAAGGCATTAGATGAAAACTTACACCCAATAGACAAAGTTGATTTAAGAATAATAGGAGGAACTTGGAGTTACCATCCAAAAAATTATCAAAAATATTTTATAAAAGAATGTTTTAGAGCATGCGATAATTATGGAAGAAAAAAACCGCTTCCTTTTAATACTGATCTTTTAAAACTTCAAAAAATAAATGAAAAGACAAAAAGCAGAATAATAGGAATAAACGTGGAAACAAGACCAGATTATATTAACCCTCAGGAAGTTAAGAGATTAAGAGAACTTGGTATAACAAGAATTGAACTTGGAGTGCAAACAATATATGATGATATTTTAGAAAAAAACAACAGAGGCCATGGCGTTAAAGAAATTATCGAAGCAACAGAATTATTAAAAATAGCAGGCTTTAAAATATGTTATCAAATGATGCCAAACCTACCATTCTCTACTCCAGAAAAAGATATAAAAATGTTCAAAGAAATTTTCGACAATCCAAAATTTAGGCCTGATCATCTTAAAATATACCCTTTGGCTTTGGTAAAAGAAGCGCCATTGTATTATATAAAAGACAAGATTGGCTTTAAGGTTTATTCCTATAAAGAACTGGTCGATATTTTAAAAGAAGTAAAGAAACATATCCCTTATTATTGTAGGATCCAAAGAGTTATAAGGGATATTCCTGCAACAAGCATTTTAGAGGGTGGCACTAAAGTATCTAATTTAAGAGAAATTGTATTGAAAGAATTGGAGAAAGAAGGATTAAAATGCAAATGTATTAGGTGCCGTGAGGTAAAAAATAACTTTTCACCAAACGATAAAATATACTTGTTTAAAGAAGAATACGAAGCAAGCAACGGAAAGGAGATATTTTTGTCTTTTGAAACTAAAAACAGGGATAAACTTTTTAGTATTCTAAGATTGAGGTTTAATTATCCATCTGAAAATTTAAAAGAAGTGCAAAAACAATTAAAGGTTTTAAAAGATTCTGCTTTAATAAGAGAGCTTCAAACATTTGGAAAGTTGTCTTCTATTGGAGAAAAAGAAAAATTATCTCCTCAACACAAAGGACTTGGAAAAAAATTAATGGAAGAGGCAGAAAAAATAGCAAAAAAAGAAGGTGTTAAAAAAATGTGCGTGATATCAGGTGTTGGTGTAAGGGATTATTACAGAAAATTAGGATACAACTTGCAGGAAACTTATATGGTTAAAAAACTTTAAACAAAAGAGTAAATTAAAGCCCCTAAAAAACACATCAAAACTATTGGGGGTAAGGCTGGCATTGGCTGTTTATCTTTTTGAAAATAAAATATCAAAAAACTTAAAAACAAACCTAAAAAAGCGAAGAAAGAAACAAAAATAGCCGCACTATGACTATATTTTAAAAGGTTTGTTATAAATAAAAGTGGTATAGCAACATCTCCGCTTCCCATTATAAAAGCTTTATTTTTCTCTTCTTGACCAATAATCTGCGAGACTTTGCTTTCTAAATATTCTGTTTTTCTTGGAAAAACAAAACCAAAAACAACCCCCTGCTGAACCATCCCCTTTGCCATATCTACCATATGCCTTGTTTCATAAACCGCAATGTAATCATATATTGTTAAAATTAAAAGAAACAAAACTGTCGTCTCAAAGTTTACTGCTATAGAAAGATTTATAACAGCAGCTGGCACAGCCAACATCATTGCTATATTGTTAAATAAAACATTTCTATAAGAAAAAACGAAAATAACAATAGCTAAAGAGATTATCATTGCTGATAAAAAATTTATCCACAAACTCAGTATAAAAACAGATCCCCAAAGTGAAATAAAACCAAAAATAAAATACAAAAAGGCTTTTTTAAGTTTTTCTTTGTGGACAAATTTTATAAAAAGCAAAAGTATTAAAGAGGCTATTATAACACCTATTATAATCTCCCAAATACTATACTCTTTTAATGAAATTGATAAAGAACTATTTAAAATACTTTCAACCTTTAAAAAAGATAAAATTGTTATTAAAAATACAACAGAAAAAATTAAACCCTGAAAAACAAAAAGTTTTTTAATATCTTGCATGGATTTAATTATTAAACATCTTAACTAAACTACTTCTCATTCTGCCTTTCTCAACAGCGCTTGTTTTTGCTCTATTTATAACTTTTTCCATAAACTCAATTGTTTTATCAAAAACGGACCTATCTACAGGATATGGTATTCCATCTTTGCCACCATGAGCAAAAGAAAACTTAAAAGGATCTTCAAAAGAAGGCTTTGCTCCATATATTATATCGCACACTAAAGATAAGGCTCTTATTGTTTTTGGTCCAATATTTTCTGTTGCCAAAAGAGATACTATATTATTTGGTGAAACCATTTTAAGTTTTTCAAATTTTTCTTTTAAAGTTTTTATATTAAACTTTTCTTCTAATATTGGGTGGTACTTAAAATCTCTTGAGTTGATATCAAGTAAAGTTATATTTTTTGTTCTCGCAACAATAGAAGTTTCCAAAACTTTTAAAATTTTGCTGTTTTCATTGTTAACAGAATATATTATTGCTTTTTTGTTGTCCCTACTTTTAATATCTAAAAGATTTAAGGCTTTATTTTGCGAGAATTCAGAAAACACTCCAGAATGTGGATTTTCATCAAAACTAATTATTTTCAGAGAACTCCAGTGATATCTTCTTGCTTTCTGCGCAAATGTATTCATCCCTTGCTGAATTACTGTCCAGTTTCCATACTTATCAAAAATAAAAGTATGATGGTAAATTTGGAAGCCATCTTGCAACAAACAACTATCAACCTTTGCTGACATTTTAGAACTAAAAACAAGATTATCAATAGCTTTTTGAGGAAGATCTGTGTTGTTGGCTTTTAAAACAATTTGATCTGGCGTCTTTCTTGATATTTTACCCTTACCACCACAAATAAATACCCCTAACTCCTTTTCTATATCACGCAATCCTTCCTTCAAAGCGCCTGTTGTAGTTGTAGTTAAACCAGAGCTATTCCAATCAAAACCAATAACACATCCAAAACTTTGAAACCAAACAGGATCAGCCAATCTTTTTATAAATTCTTGAGGCCCGAATTCCTCTACTACAGCAAGAGTAACAATCCTTGAAAGTTTCTTCATTCTCTCAAATAGCCATTTTGGGCACTTGCCTGTATCAAGAGGTATTGTTGCTATACCAGTTCTCATTTTTTAACCGAGTATTTTTCTTTTATAATTTTTATTTTCTCTTCAATTTTCACCCTTTCACTATCTGATGCCTTTTTAAGTTTGCTTTTTAGTTCTCTTAAATGTTTCCTTATTGACCTTGGAATTTTCAGATATACTTTCTTTGTCATATTATCTCATTATTTACTACTTTTTAATTTATCATTTTCAATCGAAAAAACAAGCGTAACTTTTGTACCAACCCCTTTTATACTTTCTAAATATATTCTACCACCCATCTTCTCTGTTAAATTTTTAACTATCCATAAACCTAAACCAGTCCCTTGAATTTCGGCTGTTTCTTTATTTCTTACCCTGTAAAACTTCTCAAAAAGTCTTTGCTGTTCATCTGCTGAAATACCAATTCCATTGTCGTGCACAGAAATAATATATTTTTTATGAACTTCGTCAACCTCAACAGAAACTGTTACTTTTCCCTTTTTGCCTGATTTTACTACAGGAGACGTATACTTAATTGCGTTATCAACTAAATTATAAATAACTTCCTTCAGATGACCTTCAGAAGCAATTATTTTTTTAGAAAAACCATTATCAATAAACTCCAATTCAATATTGTACTCCCTTGCTTTTCTTGATAATTCTTGCACAATATTTTTAACTATTAAAGAAGGGTCTAAGGGTTCCATTTTTAAACTAATTCTTTCCTGCTCTATTCTTGCAACCTCAAGTAAATCGCTAACAAGATCTGTCAATCTTTTTGCTGATTTATCTAATATATCTAAAGCAACTTCATTTTCCTTCTTTTTTTCTTCTGTAATCTCACCTTTCATATTATCTTTTAAAAACTCAACATAACCCCGCAAATTAGTTATAGGAGATTGTATTTCATGAATTGCCATTCTTATAAAATCGTCTTTCATTTTATCAACTTCTTTTAACTTTTTGAGCAATATTGGATATTTTAGTAAAAACGTGTGATGGATAATTAAAAACAAACTTATTATTATCAAAAATAAAGTAAGGATGTAAGAGCGCGATATAGAGTTTATTAAATATTCGTCAACATCTTTTGTTGAAACAGAAATAGATAAAACCGCCAAAACCTTATCGTCTTTCTTAAC
Organism: bacterium HR34; assembly: GCA_002923395.1. Lineage (NCBI taxonomy): Bacteria > bacterium HR34. The sequence goes on from BEIK01000009.1 coordinate 13,384, forward strand.
TGGATAAACTATATCCCAAAATCTTTCCTGAAAATCTTCAGAAAAAAGTAATTTATCCAAATCAAATATACTATATTTTGCAGGTGTTATATCTTCTCCTGTTTTATTAGCGCCGCCTGTTGGCTCGCTTGTCTGGTAGACATAAGATACTCCGTTTTGAAAAGCAAGCGATATTGGATCTCCTTTTATAAAATTTCCATTCTCATGAGAATCAAGAGAAGAAACTACTTTAAAATTGTTATCTTCTTTCACTATTACTCTAAGCTTTGATATTCTATTATTATCTTTTTTTATGTTTTTTAGTTTAGAATCTATATTGGAGTAATTCTCATTTTCCAAATCTTCCAAAACACTTTGTGATAAAATATTTGCAGAAAAAAGCATTGTTTTCTGCACTCTATCTTCAATATTCTTTTGCAGGGAATTAATTGTAAAAAAAGTTAGGTAATAAATTGAAATAGGTATAAAAACCAATACAAAAAAAGAATACAATATAGAAGGGTTGACAAATATAAATTTTCCGGCTTTTAAAAATGGGTTCATAATTTATTTGATTTATTCCTTTCTTGCAATCTTAAACCAATAATCAGCAAAACAACGCCAACTGCAATAGCGATTGCTATTAAAGTAAGTGTGGAGTATCTTGCTTCAATTTTTTTAACAGGAATTACAAAACTTGCAACCAGCAAATCTGTATCAATCATCACAACATCATCTTGAACTTTCTTGAAAACTAAAGGTTCTGACCTTGCCAATACATCTCCTTTATTATCTGTTAGGGCAACATAAACTTCATGCTCACCATCGCCTATTTCTTTGTCAACTTTTACTTCCCAATTGCCGTTTTCGTCTGCCTTTGCCAGTAAAATAATCGGCGAGAAAATATAAACAGTTACAAAACTATTTGGAAGCGCTTTACCACTAATAACCAATTGGTTTTCTTGCTTGCCTTGAATTTCTTTCTTTTCTATTTTTACTCTTTCTACTTTAAAATTATCACAAGGAGAAACCTTAACTTCCCTTGGACTTTTATAAACTATTTTCTCTCTTTGAGACGGCTTTAATGGGTTTGTTCCATTTGTGTATTCTATGCTGTCTAATATTCCATCATTATCACTGTCAGCAGCCTTTGGACTCGTCCCTATTCTTATTTCAAACTCATTTGGCAAACCATCACCGTCATCGTCAGCAATTAAAACTTTTTTCTTCTCTATTGTTTTTTCTATTGTAGAGTGAATTTTACCTTCAACTTTATTTATTGTTTCTATTAAAGATTCTGCTTTTTCATCGCTTCCAGTAACCTCTCTTACTTTTTCTTTTAACGCATTTTTCTGTTTTTCTTTTATATCTTCAAGTGTTTTTATGTCATCTTCTCTTATATTTAACTCTTTTTCTAAATTTTCTTTTATTTCCCTAATGCTTTGAATCTTTGCTTTTTTTTCTTGTGCTAATTTTTCTAAAGTTTCCTTACTAATATCTTTTAATCTTGGTTTTGCTTTCTCAATAATATCTATCTCTTTTTGCGCGCTTTCTATCAATCTATCTATCTTTTTCACTTCGTTTTCTTTTAATTCTTTCTCTTTCCTAAGCAACAGTTTTTCTTTTTCTATTTCTAAAACTTCTTTTGTTTTTTTAATTATTTCATGGTTTCCAACCAATTTTGGTTCTACGCTTGAAATTATCTCTTTTATCTCGTTATCCTCAATAGTTGCTTCTTTTTCTGTTTTTTCAACTTCATTTTTTGTCTGTTCTAATTCCTTTACTAAATCTTGTGGAGGTAACAAAGGAGCGTTATTTATTGAGATGTTAAAAGTTTTAGAAAAAACAGCAGTTGCGGAAATTACAATTTTAACAAGCATTTTATACTTTCCGTTTGGTAAGTTATTTGTATCAAAATCAAAAACAAATTTATTGTCTTTAATTGGCGCTGAGCCCAAATATATATCAACTCCTTCTAAATCACCTTTAATGTAAAATTCTATGCGATCACCTCTTGAAACTTCTCCTAATATTTTAACAACCCCTGATAAATTTTCTAAAGGATTTCCTAGATTAATAAAATCTTCTATTGTTGGTTTATCTTGAATGTAATTTTGATTCTCATTTAAGGTGTTGTTTACATTGTATTCTTGTGTTTCTTCTCCTGTATTATTTATATTTATCTCGTCTTTTTGAATATCTATATTTGTTGATGTATCTATTTGCGCTGAAACTAAAAAATATAAAAATAAAGAAGTTATAGTAAATAATAATATTAATATGTTTTTTAACATAAAAAATTAAAAAATTGTTTTAATTTCAATTACTCGCCTTTTACAACAGCTATCGGTCTTAACCTTGCAACTTTTTTCGACAAACCAGCATTATGAACAACATCAACAACATTTTCTATATCTTTGTAAGCATAAGGCGCTTCTTCTGCAATTCCTCTAAAACTCCAACATTTTACTATTATGCCTTGTTCTTCTAAATCTTTAACTACATCTCTGCCATGTTTTGTTCTTATAGCCTGATGCCTTGACATTGTTCTTCCAGCGCCATGGCAGGTTGTAAAGAAACTTTGTTCACCTGTTTCAACGCCAACTAAAACATAAGATGCAGTTCCCATAGAACCCGGTATTAAAACAGGCTGACCTGTTTCTCTGTATTTTGCAGGTATTTCTTCATTTCCTGGAGGAAAAGCTCTTGTTGCTCCTTTCCTGTGAATTATTAATTCTTTTTCTTTGCCATCTATAATATATTTTTCTTTTTTCACTATATTATGAGCAACGTCATATAAAAGCTTTAAATCTTCATACTTCCCTCCAATAATTTTTTGCCAAGATTTTCTTATATAATGCAAAATAAATTGTCTGTTGGCAAAAGCAAAGTTAGCGGCTGCGGCCATTGCTTTAAAATATCTTTGTCCGTACTCTGTTCGAAAAGGAACGCAGGCGAATTCTCTATCTGGCACCTTTATTTTGTATTTATTTTCCATTAAAGGAATAAACTCTCTTAAATAATCTGAACAAACTTGATGCCCTACTCCTCTGCTCCCACAATGAACCATGATAACAACCTGATCCTTCTTTAAACCAAAAATTGTGGCGATCTTTTCATCAAAAACTTCATCAACTCTTTGTAGTTCTAAAAAGTGATTGCCAGAGCCCAAAGTTCCAAACTGATCTTTCCCCCTATCTTTTGCCCTTGAAGAAACACAAGAACTATCAGCCCAACTAATAAAACCATTGTTTTCGCAACTTTCTATGTCGTCTTCTATCCCATATCCTTTTTTAATAACTAATGGCGCTCCGCCTTCTAAAATTTCATCCATTTCTTTGTTTGAAAGTTTTATGTTTCTTCCTTTACCAAGACCAGATGGCACATCTTTTTGAATTTGAGTTGCCAAAGCGTCTAAATGGTTTTTTATTTCATCGTAAAACAAAGGCGTCTTGATTAACCTCACGCCACAGTTGATGTCATAACCTGTCATGCCAGGGGCTATTATTCCTGTTTCAGTGTCAATGCCAGCAACCCCACCAATTGGAGAAGCATAGCCTTCGTGCATATCTGGCATAGCAATAGCGTATTTTTGAATACCCGGCAAATGAGCAACATTCACTAATTGATCCAAAGATCTATCTTTAAAAATGACGTCGAACATTTCTCTTTTAGCATAAAATCTTGCAGGAACCTGCATTCCATCTTTATAACCTTTTGGTATTTCCCAAATATAATCTGTTATTTTTCTAACAACACTTTGAGGAATCATAATTTTTTTTCAATCTTTTTTACTTAATTAAAATATAATAATTTATTATAACAAGACGTCTTAATACTTGTTAATTATACTTTTTGAATAATTCCAATAACTGCTGTCTCCTTTTTCTTTCATAAAGTACCACCATTCGACGCCCCACAAGTATTGGATTTGAATTCCTGTTTTATGTGCAAAGTCAAATAAATATTTAAATTTATCTAACGGCATTAATTCTCTTTGTTTTTCAAAACTTAAATAAGGTAAAGGCTTATCCCCCCATGCTTCTGCTTGGGTTTCTATCCCAATGACTTTTTTATTACTTAAACTTTCTATAACTTTTGCTTTTCTAAAATAAAACTCAGGAGAAAAAGGATAATCTATGCTTTTGTTTACCTCTTTCACAAACACGTCTTTGTAAATTGTAATACCAACAATATCGGCAAAATAAGCAGGTAAAATTGTAGTCCCAAACTCACCGCTATCTGTTATCACAATTTTCCTAACATCTAACTTTCTAACCAACTCTACTTCTTTTTTTAAAACACCTAAATTCGAGGTTTTGCACTTTTCTCCAAAAGAGAAAAAGGGTTCATTCTCAACCTGCCAATATTCTATATTAGAATAACTTTTATACCTTAAAACAACGTTTTCAATATAATCTAACAATTCTCTTTCAAAATCATCTTCTTTTAAATTCTCTGCCCACTTTGGAATGTGGCATTCTGGCCATCTTGGTGCTTTCTTCCCAACATCCAACAAAACTTTAATACCTTTTTCTTGCGCTTTCTTAATTTGCCAATCTAAATCCTCAAAATTAAAATTATTATTTTCACTTTCTATTAAATCCCAGTATGCTATCAATCTCACTCTCTTAAAATTAAAGTCGCGCAATATTTCTTGATAAGCTTTTCTCCAATCTAAACCAAACTCGCTTGCATATTTTTGAGAAAATGTAAATCCAAACTCAACATCAACTTTTTTACCACCTCCAACAAATAGAAAATAAAAGACAAAAAACAAAGCAACAGCAACTATTAAAATAATCAATTTTTTATTTATTTCTTTCATACAAAAGAAAGGATATAAATTCCAATAAATATAAATATTATACCAATTATTCTAACAAATAAATTTTTTCTATTAAGTTTGTGCTCTAAAAATGTATATTTAAAAATTTTTCCTGTTGCAAATATCAATATTAAAAGAAAAACATATTCAAACCCCTTCAAGGCATTGATTATTGAGAGTTTGGAAAAAGGGACTATTGATATTGCGTAATTTAAAAGTAGAAAACCAGCGCCTCCAAAAATTCTTGATCCCAAAAACATCATTGTTGTTTTATTAAAAAACAAAAACTTCTTCTTGTCGAAAAAACCTCCAAAAATTTCATCTTTTTTCTTTTTTAAAAAAAGCAAAGAAGCGAAAAAAGCGCCAACACTCATTATCATCATACCATGTAAAAAGAACACATTATCATAAACATACTTTATTAAAATAGAATATACTGCAAACAAAACGCTGGAAGGTAAAGCATATTTTAGGGCACTAAGATCAAACGGCTTTCTGCCTGTTATAGTTATTAAAAATGTGCCCAATGTTAAAATTATTAAAGGCAGAATAATAGAAGAACTTAAAATCAAACTATTATCAAAAAATAGATAACTTAAAACAAAAATAAAAATAGGAATCGTCCCTCCTACAATTGGAATTATTTTCGACGCTGAAAATTTTTCCAACCCAGAATAAGAAAAAAAGGAAGCGAATATAGAAATTACTCCAGAAAAGAAAGCGACAATTAAGTAAATTAAATCAGCAGATGGCAAACCAAAAAACGGCACGAAAATAAAAGAGATAAGAGAAAACAAGCCTATATAAAAAACATAAATTCTGGAATTTAATTTTGTTGATACTAAAAACTTATCTATCAAATCAGGTATAGAAAAAAGAAAATAACTTAAAATAGTTAAGTAAAGCCAGAGCATATTATGGATAATAAAAACCTCCTTCTTTTACTATTTTACTATAAAAATACGCAGAATCCCTTATTTTTCTTTTAAAATTATTTTCATAGTCAACCTCAACCAATCCAAATCTTGCATTCTTGCCCTCTTTAAATTCGATATTATCTATCAAAGCCCAATGTATATAACCTTTTAAATTTACTCCTTCTTGCATCGCCCTGTGAGCCCAAAATAAATGTTCTTTTATATACCATTCTCTTATTTTATCTTCTTTATCAGCAACACCATTTTCAGTTATATAAACAGGCAAATTAAACTTTTTCACATATTTTAAAACATAATACAAACCTTTTGGATGTATTTTCCAACCCAAGTCAGATTCTTTCTCTCCTATTTGCTCATATTTATTAGGAAAACTTATATCCGCCGAAAAATAATAATTTACTCCTAAAAAATCCATTCTTACTCCTATCTTTGAGAAAAAATATTTATTATAAAAATAGTCGGCAAAGTAAAAAGCGAACCAGTCTAAAATATTGTATTTATTTTTAGGTTTAATATAAGCCAAATTTTCTGAAATTCCTATTGGAACTTTGTAATTGCACTTTTTTAGATGGTTATAAATAATTTTATGAGTATAAAGCATTCTTGAAATAACACTTATCCCCAAAAGAAAATTTTTCTTGAATGGGGGCCACTCTCCAAAAACATCCCCCTTCGAAACATAAACAACGGGTTCGTTTAAAGTTATCCAAAAATCAACAAAATTAGAAAACTCAAAACACATTTTTTCAGCAAAGCGCTTAAAATAAAAAATAGTTTTTGAATTTTCCCATCCTCCTATTTTTTCTATCCATAAAGGATTAGAAAAATGCCATAAAGTTGCAAAAATTTTTATACCTCTTTTTTTTAAAGACGAAAAATATTTTCTGTAATGCTCTATTTCTTTTTCATTAAATTTCCCTTCTTCTGGTTCTATTCTAGACCACTCAATAGATGTTCTAAAAGCGTTTAAATTAAGTTTTTGAAGTATGTCAAAATCTTGTTCATACATTTCATAATGGTTAGCCGCTTTCCCTGCCTTAAAATACTTTTCAAAATCAGAATTATAATTATTCCCTTCTGCCTGCCACGCAGATATGCTAGCGCCCCACAAAAAATCTTTTGGAAATTGTATAAATTTTTTATCCATAAATTAAATATCAAAAGTTACTGTTGCCTTGTAAAACTCGTCTTCTTTTTCTATGTTTAAGCCATAAAAAGTTACGCCTTTCACCTGCAACTTAAAACTTTTCACTTTTTTTCCAAAAACCAAAGACACTAAGTTTTTATTTTCCTCTGAAAAATCTAATAATCTACATTTTAAATAAACTTCCTTGTTTTTTTCACTCAAAAAATTAACCTCTGACAAAAAATCAACAAGTAAAGTTTGAATATCATAAGAACTAACTTTAATCCCTCTTTTACTATAAATAGGACAAACCTTACTCAAAAATGGAATTTCAGGTGACAAAACTTCTGCCAGAGCCAAAACAGAATTTTCAAAAAGCTCCCTCAAACTTTTCCCATAAACAACAACCTTAATGTCTGCCGTATGCTCTAAAATAGTATATTTTTTCTCTTCCATATTTTTTATTCTGCGCTGACTTTTTCTTTAATAATTCTTTCAAATATTCCCTTTTCATCCCATGGTATTTTCTTTTTTGGCCCTACCCACATTAAAGTTTCCCCTCCTTTTCCTGTTGAAACAACAACTGTCTTGCCATCACAAAAACCAAGCGCTTTTTCTATTGCTTTTTCTCTATCTATTATTATTTCATAATCTGCGCTTGGATTTTGTTCTAAAACGCCTTTTTCTATCTCTTTTGCTATTTTAAGAGGATCTTCATCTGCTGGATCTTCCATTGTTAAAATTATTTTATCGCAGTATTTTGCAGCCAATTTGCCAAATTCCTTTCTTTTCCATTTATCCCTGCCACCACCAGCAGAACCCAAGATGCAAATCAGCCTTGGCTTGAAGCCAAGTTTTTTAGAAAAAATATCAACAGTGTTTTTATAAACAAGTTCAACTGATCTTGGAGTATGCGCAAAATCAATCACTGCATAAAAAGGCGGCTTTTCTATAATTTCCATTCTTCCTTTTACCTCTTGTTTTCTTTTTATAATATCTGCTAACTCCTCAATTTCTATACCAAGTGGCAAAACAGCACAAACACCTGCCAAAATATTGTAAACATTAAAAACACCATTAAGACTGCTTTCAAACTTTGTATCGTCAATATAAAACTCAATTCCGTTTTCTGTGTTTTTAACCTGCTTAGCTATTACTTTTTTTATGTCTTCATTTTTCACTTTTATCTCCTCTCCTTCGATTCCAAAACCATAATAATCTAAATTAAGCTTTAAAAAATATTCTGAATTCTCATCGTTAAGGTTTACTACGCCAACTTTTTTAATTTTCTTTTTAAATGATTTTTCGCATTTTTCAAAAAGTTTTGTTTTTGCTTTTCTGTAATTTTCAAAACTTCCATGGCTTTCTATGTGCTCTGGCTCCAAATTTGTAAAAACAACTATATCAAAATCCAAAAATCTATGGCGGTATTGCTCTATACCTTCTGAAGTAACTTCCAAAACAGCGCTGTCGCAACCCTGTTTCAACGCTCTTGCCAAAAAACTTTGTATAAAAAACCTTCCTGGCATTGTCATTTTAAGTTTATTTTCGAATTCTTTATCACCTATTTTAAACTTCAAACTTGAAATCAAACATGGCTTAAATCCTTTTTCTTTTAATATATGAAAAATTATATCTGCTGTTGTTGTTTTACCCTTTGTACCAGTTACTCCAAAAACTATCATCTTTCTTGAGGGAAAACCATAAATCACCGCGCCCAACCAAGCAAGTAAAAAATGATACACCTTTTTTACTTTTTTGATTATTTTCATAAACCAATAAAAATTATTTTAATAGTTAATAATACCAAATATCAACCAATTAATACAGAACGCCTTCTGTCTTAATAAATAAATTATTATTTAATAAAAAGAAAACAATAATAGGATTTTAGATACGTAATACAAATTTAGACAACCCCATCAGATAATTAAAAGAATATCCTTCTCAAAATCCAACGCAAAAATTCAATATAAAATATAAATACTCTTACTCTGTTTACAAATAAAATGCTATAGCATTTTATTTGTAAACATATAAATTAGGATAACTTAAGTTGGAATAAATAAAATGGTTTGAAAAAGTAAAACTTATATTGGGTTAGAAGCTTATTATAACCATAAAAAGCTTATTATGATTACCTCTCTAATTTTATAAATTAAAAAATTTCCTTATTTCCTCGTCACCTTCTATATAATTTGCCTCAATAACTCTTACATAAGGACTGACTTCATAAAATTCTGAAACAAAATCTACTATGTCTTTAATATTGTAAGGACAAACGAAAACACTTTTTTGTAAAGGATATAAATTTAGCTCTTTTAATTTATTAACAAAATCATTTCTTTTAATCTTGTATTTATCTGGTATATCAAAAACTATCAATCTCCATTTTTCATCCCATTTTTGGTCTAAATCTAATTTTAGATTATTAATATTACCAATTAAAGCATACTTAACACCTTTATCAGTTAAACAAATTTTGACCTCTCCACTCTTTGGATCTTCGTTTATTTCTATTAATCTTTTTCTTTTTAAAGATTCAAAAGATCTTCTTAGTCTAGTAGAATTAATTTCTTTTTTAGAGCCCCTTTTAGAATTAAAATCTTTTATAATCATTTTCATAAACGTATAACCTAACGCATAGCCGCTCAAGCCAATTAACATTGACAATGCAGTTACTTTTGCAGATTTTATTAAAAAATTGTATATGCTGTCCAAAATTTCTTTTTCTGTTTTTCCTATTTTTATTTTTTTAAGACTATTTTTAGACATATTTTAGAGATAAATAACTTATTAATTTAATTTTACCAACCTTAACTTTAAAATTTTAGTTTTTTTAATAATATTTAGTAATAATACTAATAATACAAAAATCTAACCTCATTTACAAATAAAATGCTATAGCATTTTATTTGCACACATATCATTTTAAAGTAAATTAAATTTATTCGATTATTTTTATTATTAAATAAACTAATAAATAAACACTAAAAAAACTAATATTTTAACCTAAATTTAATCTAATATTAACTAGTGAATTATTCGCAAACTTATTAATTCAATCTTTAATTTTAATTATGTATTCTATTTTTATATCGCCAGCAATATCTTCTAAGCCGAATTCTTTTACTCCCATTACCCCATTAACAACTTTTTCTGGTTTATTAGTTAACGTTTCTGCTATAATTTTATCCTTTTCCTGTATCGTTACTTAAAGCACCCCATTCTCCAAAAAGAATTCCAACTTTGTCTAAAAATCTAACTGCCATAACACTAAGTTTATCTGGTTTTCTCCTAAATCTTTAAATATATTTCAGCAACCGAAAACCAATTGCCTTCTATCAAAGATTCTTTCTGTGCGCCCTTATCAATATTATCTATCGAATCTATTTTTTCTTTATCCATAAAACTACTTCCCAAGATATTTTAACGCTTCTTTTATCAACTCTTCTACGCTTTTGTTTTCATCAAATACATCTTCTAAAACACTTCTTGCCTTTTCTCTTTTAAAACCTAAATTCACAAGACCCTCTAATGCGTCTTCCATTTTGGATGGCATTTTCCTTTTACTTTCTATTTCTTTTATCTTACCTGTTAACTCTAATATAATTTTTTGCATCTTTTTTGTGCCAATTCCTTTTAGCTCCCTTAACTTTTCTCCGCTTTCTATCGCCTGCTTCAAAGCAGTAAAACTTCCAAAAGAAGACATCGCCAAGGCTGATTTTGGCCCAATACCTGAAATACTATTTAGGGTTGTAAAAAGTTCCAACTCTGCAAATGTTAAAAAACCATAAAGATGCAAGGTATCTATGTTTTCTTTCCAATATAGATAAGTGTATAATTTTATTTCTTGGCCTTCTTTTATATTCGATATATTTTTTCCGGCAACATAAACAATATAGCCAATTCCACCTGTTTCAACTATTACATAATTTCCTCCTTTAAATGTCACTTTTCCTTTTATATATGCTATCATATGTTTTTGATATAATATTAAATTCTATCACTATCTATGTTTAAAGTAAAAACAAATCTAAAACCTAAAGGAGATCAACCAAAAGCAATAGCTCAATTAACAAAAAACCTGAAAGCCGGCGTAAAACACCAGGTTCTTTTGGGTGTTACAGGATCTGGCAAAACAGCAACAATGGCATGGACAATAGAAAAAGTTCAAAAACCAACTCTTGTCATAAGTCCAAACAAAACTTTGGCAGCGCAACTATATCAAGAATTCAAAGAATTTTTTCCAGATAACGCAGTTCATTATTTTGTGTCTTACTACGACTACTACCAACCAGAAGCCTACATCCCACAAACAGACACTTACATACAAAAAGACGCAAAAATAAACCAAACAATAGACAGGTTAAGACATGCCGCTGTGCAAGACCTTTTGCAAAGAAACGATGTTATAATAGTTGCTTCTGTTTCTTGTATATACAACATCGGCTCTCCAGAAGATTACGCAAATATCTCAATAGAAATTAAAAAAGAGCAGGACATAAAAAGAAGGGAACTTTTTGAACTTTTAGCATCGGCGCAGTATGAAAGAAATGATTATGAAGTAAATCCTGGGATATTTAAGGTAAGGGGTGAAGTTGTAGAGGTATATCCAGCAACAGGAAGGCAAATAATAAGATTTTATATAGCAGGCAATAAAATTGAAGAAATAGAGATTGTAGAAAACCCATTTACAAAAAACGAAAAAACATACTATGTTGAAAAAATAAAAATATTTCCTGCTAAATTTTGGGTGACGCCCCAAGACAGAATAAAAATAGCGGTTGAGAATATAAAACTTGAATTAAAAGAAAGAGTTAAAGAATTAAAAAAGCAGGGAAAATTTTTAGAAGCAGAAAGA
>BEIK01000010.1 GCA_002923395.1 bacterium HR34
CTTTAACACCATCTCTTATTTTTATTTTACCATAATTCACTATCATATCTGTATGCTTTTTTGAAAACCCGTATTTTTTCAGTATTTCAAAATGTTTTTCCCACCACTCTTGAATATACTTTTTCTTTTCTTCTTTTGGTAAAGAATTTATGTTCAATTTTTTCATAAAAATGATAGAGTTCTTTTGCTTCTTTTGTATAACCATCGCTTATATAATCTTCATCTCTCAAAATAGAGATTAAAGACGGCCTTCTTTCACTATTTACAAAGCAATAAGTTAATGTTCTGTCAAAATCAGAAAGTATATGAATTTTATCAATTCCTTCTTTTTTGAATGTTTCTTCTAATCTATTAAATTTCTCTTTATTTGTTATGATTAAATTCTCTGCCATAGATAAAATTCTCATTAATACAACTTCAATTTTACCACAATCTTATAACTAATAAAAAGAGCGCGATAAGATAAAGTAAGTCTTTTTAACTTGGTATTTTTGCAAGCAAAAAAGTTATATCAAACATTCTCACATTCTGCAGAATGTTATAACTTTTGGTATGCATCAATTTTCATAAGCCTCGCCCTTAGAAAACCGCTTGCAATATATTTCTCACCACATTTTTAAATTTCATCATCAGTACCTTGAGTTGTCACTTGAGAAAATATTGCTATACTAGTTATTAAACTCATACTAATAATAAGTCTCCCTTCTTCATATCTACCTCCTTTATTTTATTTAACAATTATTGTACCTGTTAAATATGGCCTTAAGTGATCATGGTACTTCCATTCTCCAGCTTCATTAAAAATAAAAGAATAACTTTCTCCTTTTTGTAAACCATGACAAGCGTCAAAAATAGAACTTTCTTGCGGCGTTCCACATTTTTCTATTCCAGATCCCGGATAAACTCTGTGGGTTGGATGAACATCGGATGCTGGCCAAGAAGGAGAATCAAATTGATTTACAAAAGTAACTTTTGTGCCTTTAGAAACAGTTATTGTAGAAGGTTCAAAACCATTATCTGTTATAATTATCTGAACTTCTTGGTATGTTGTCTCTTTATTTTCTTGCGTTAATTGTTTTTCTTTTGCCTCCTCTTCTCCGCTAACTTCTTGCTGATTGTTTACATTCTGAAACCCTACTTGAGGTTGTGATGTATATTGCTGGCTCCCACGATTGCCTGCAAAAAACATCGCAACCCCTATAATTATTATTAATATTACTAAGCCTAAAAGTATGTTTTTGTTCATGATTTTTAATTAATTTTAATTATAATTAAACGCTTTCCAATTCTACTAAATAATAATTTTTCTTTCCTTTTTTAATTATAAAATACCTATTATGCAGAGCAATATTTTTTGAAATTTTTATGTTATCCAAAACAATTTCGCCATTTACATAAATGCCTTTTTTACTTAATAGTTCTCTTGCCTCTCTTTTAGATTTAACAGCGCCCAGTTCCAGCAACAAATCTATTATTGTTTTTTCTTCTTGCTTTTTTACAAACAAATGAGGCACGTCTGATAAAGCGTTTTTTATATCCTCTGGTGAAAGTTTTTTAACATCTCCATAAAACAATAATTCAGATACTTTCTCGGCTCTTAAAGCAGCTTCTTTTCCGTGGACAAAACTTGTAACTTCTTTTGCTAAAACTTTTTGAGCTTCTCTTTTCTGAGGATCTTTTTTTAACTTTTCTTCCAACTCGTTTATTTTTTCAATATCTAAAAATGTAAAGTATTTTAAAAATTTTATAACATCATCATCTGATGTGTTTACCCAAAACTGATAAAACTGATAAGGCGTTGTCTTATTTGGATCCAGCCACACAGCGCCCTTTTCTGTTTTGCCGAATTTTTTGCCTTCTTTTGTTGTGATTAAGGGTGTGGTAAGTCCGAAAACCTCTTTGCCTTCTACTCTCTTTATTAAATCAACACCGGCTGTAATATTACCCCACTGATCGCTTCCTCCAACTTGCAGAACGCATCCATATTTTTTGTATAACTGCAGAAAATCATACGCTTGCAAAATCATATATGAAAATTCTGTAAAAGAAATTCCACTAGTATTTACTCTTGTTTTAACAGATTCTTTAGCCAACATATACCCTACAGAAAAATGTTTTCCTATGCCGCGCAGAAAATCAATAACTTTTAAATTCTTTGTCCAATCGTAATTATTAACTAAAACCGCTTTTTTATTAAAGTCAAAAAATCTTTCAAGTTGCTTTTTAATTTGACTTGAATAAAACTCCACTGTTTGCTCATTGTTAAGAACTCTTTCTTCTTTTTTGCCACTTGGATCTCCTATTAACCCTGTTGCTCCACCAACAAGCACTATTGGTTTGTGCCCTGACATCTCAAACCTTTTTAAAGTTATTATTAAAAGCAAATTGCCAACATGCAAACTCTCTGCAGTTGGATCAAACCCAGCATATAAAGATATCTTTTTTTTGTTCAAAATATTTTCCAATTCTTTTTCCTCCGTACACTGGTAAAAAAGCCCCCTCTTTTTTAAATCGATTATTATGTTCATAAATCTTTTGATTTGATTTTTTATTATAGCAAAAATTGGAAAATATTATCTTATTTTCTTAAAACTTCAATCTTTCCCTTGACTATCTTGATAAGTTTTGATGGTTTGCCTTTTTTTCTACCAGCGTCGTAATACAAAACTTTATCACCAAAATACTTCCTTGCCTGATTTATTGTTTCTGCCGGTTTTTCTCCTTCTATGTTGGCGCTTGGCGCAATTAAAGGGCCCGATATTTTTAAAACTTTCGCCAAAAAACTGCTTTTTGGCAAACGAAAAGCTAAGGTACCAATGCCCCTGTGCAAATACTTAAATTTTTTTAATTTGTTTTTATCTTTTATTTTTAAAATAACAGAAACTTTTCCGGGCCAAACTTTCTTTAGAAATTCAAACTCTTTTTTTGTTGGTTCTACTCCAAAAGTTTTTAAATCATCAAGCGAAGATATCAAAATAATACAAGGTTTTTTAGGATTTCTTTTTCTTAATTTATACACTTTTTCTACTGATTTTTTGTCTAAAGAAGATGCGCAAATGCCATATATTGTATCTGTTGGCATAACAACAACGTTACCTTCTTTTAAGAGAAGTGCCAACTTTTTCCATGAATTTTTTTCAGAACCAAAATATCCTCCAATTATTAAATCGTTTTTTACAACTCTATGGCAGGGTATTTCAGAAGATCTGTTTTTAGCCATTAAATTAGCAACATACCTAAAAGCTTTTTCTTTACCAGCTAGTTTTGCAATTTGCTTATAAGATTTAACCTCTCCTTTTTTTATTTTTTTAACCTGAGATAAAATTTTTTCTTTCAGATTATTTTCCATAATCTTCTAAAACTTTATCTATTTTAGCAGCAAGTATAAAATCATTTTCAGATAACCCTCCAATGGCATGCGTGTAAATTTCAATTTTAACTTTGTTCCATTGGTAAATCAAAATATCAGGATGATGATTCTCTCTTTCTGAAACATCAGCCACCTTATTTACAAATTCCATTGATTCTTTAAAATCTTGAAATTGTAAATTTTTAGATATCTTTTTATAATCTACCAAATCCCAACCTTTTAACTGTTTTAAAAGTTTTTCACACTCTTCTTTTGAAAGAGGACTCACGCCCTCTTCGCAGGGAACGCATTTTTTATTTAACAAATTTGCCATCGCTTTATTCTTTAATTTTTAAGTTTTTTTTATTCGTCTTAACCACTTCGTCAAAAATTTTTTTAAATAACTTCTCCACGAAATCGGCGTTTAACTTTTTCTTTTTTGCCAACCGCCTTAAGTTTTTTATCTTTTCGCTCTCTCTTTTTTTATCTCTTAATGGTAAACCCACTTCTTTTTTAACCTTACCTATTTTTTCAGTAATTTTAAACCTGAAAGCAAGCAAATTCAAAATATTTTTGTCTATCTTGTCTACATCATTTCTAAGGTTTTTTATCTTTTTTCTAATAATTTTGAAGCTAGAGTTTTCCATTTTTACAATTTTCAACCAAATTTAAAAACCATTTAAAAGATGCAGCGCAAAAACATCTTGTTTAGGCTAATAATATTATACTAAATTTTATTAATCTTAAAAATTAAGTTTGTTCTGTTTATAAAAAAATGGGATTGGTATATGGATAAAGAAGGGGAACTTTAAAATTCAAAGCGCTACCTCTTACTACCAACTACTTGGCGTATTAACTGAAGCCTTCTCGGAAAAACCAGAAGAATTTGTAAATCACCTCTTATCTCTTATAAAGAAGTGAATATTACCGAATAGTGATTTATGAATTAAATTCTGCAAAATAATTTCAAAAGTTCGTTCAGGTTTTAGTTCTGTAATGCTCCGGGAGTTAAATCCACTCAAACTTTCACCATCATTTTGCCAAATTTAATACACAAATCTAAAAAGAGAAATCTGAAAAAGAGATAAAAAGACGAAGGCAGGCGGGGCTTCGCCCCGCCTGCCAAGTCCGCCTTCGGCGGACAAGCCCAAATTTCGCTCGCCCGTCCTTCGGCCGGGCTTGTCCAATTTGAAAAAAATAAAAATTTTGAT
This sequence comes from bacterium HR34, assembly GCA_002923395.1. Classification (NCBI taxonomy): domain Bacteria; species bacterium HR34. Next base: position 4,561 of record BEIK01000010.1, read on the forward strand.
AAAATTAAAATAGTTCTTTCTCAAGAAGGAGGTGATTAATATGAAGAGAAAGAAAAATAAAGTTTTTAAGATCGTTGTGGGGGCAGTAATCATAAACGATACTCCTGCTGTATTACTTCTCCAAAGAAGAGAAGATGAAAAGAGTTTCCCGGGAATGTGGGAACTTCCCAGCGGGAAGAGAAATTTCGGAGAAACGAGTATTGAAGCTCTTCACAGAGAGGTAAAAGAAGAAACCGGACTTCAAGTTGAAATTATTCGTCCGCTTTCTGTTTTTGAATATGTAGTAGAAACCGCTGATGGGATTCGAGATACAACACAGATTAATTTTCTTTGCCGTCTTACCCCTGGATCACAGAAGATAAAAACCAACTCCAAAGAACATCAAGCGGCTAAATGGTTTACCGTTGAAGAGCTCCATTCTCTCAGAAATATCAGCGAGGAAGTACGAAAGGCTGCTTTAATAGCATTAACTGCCCCATAAAGGTCCTCAACTGAGGACCTCTTTTAATATTTCTTTTATCTTCTCAATAGCCTTTTCCTTCACTAACTCGAATTTTCCATTTCGATTTTCTAAAATTAAATGCATGGTTGTTTGGTTTTCTTTAAAAATTTTTAAATACTCATTCTGTACTTTTTGTATAAAATTCAATTCTTCTTCTGTAATACTACCATCTCTTTCAATAATTCTTTCTTTAATATCGCTAAGCGGTGAAATTAAAAGAAAAGTAAAATCTGGAAATCAAATGGGTTTAAATAAATTTTTAATCCATCTTTTAAAGAAAATAAAATCTCTGTTTCTGTATGTCCGCCTAATTCTCAGCCACTGATAAGTTAAAAATGAGTGTATTCCACGATCAGAAATAATCAATAGTTTTTTTTGTTTTTGAATATTCGAAAAGTAATTTTTCAAATTGATAAATAAAATCAGCACACAATATTAAAGTCTCAGAAAGAGGACGAGGGATTTTATTTTCCAAAGAAAAAAATTTTTTCTCTTTAATAATTTCCTGGATTAAATAACCTAAAGCTGAGTTAGAAAATTCCTTTATAATGGCGAAATTTATTTTTCTTTGATTTCGGAGAAAAGTTCCAATTTCGTTTAGTAATGAAGTTTTTCCAACTGCATCTGTTCCTTCGATACTTATCCAAAAATAATTTTTGGGAAAAATTTTTTCAAGTTTTCGCATTCGATTTTTCAATTAAATCAATTAACTTAAAAGCTTTTAAAATCACCTTTTTTGTCTTTTCAGACAATTTGTACCGATTTATTTCCTTTTTGCTGATCCAAGTAAAATTTTGATGTTCGGAACTTAATTTTACAATTTTGTTACCATTTGTTTTTAATAAGAAATTTATTTGTGTCGTGTCTCTTACTTCATCCTTCTTTTGAATCTGGTAATCAAAGACAGAAAAGGGCATAATAATTTTAACCTCTAATCCTGTCTCTTCTTTTATCTCACGAAGCAAACATTTTTCAGAATTTTCTAAAGGTTCTCTCTTTCCACTCGGTAATTCCCACATATTTGGAAAAATTTCTTCTTCTGGACTTCTTTGTAAAATCAAGATTTTACCTTCTTTATTAACTATTACTCCTCCAAGAACTATTTTTTGGACAATTTTTTTCATAATAAATCGTGATAATTATCAATTACTTTTTTGATACCTTGAATGTATAAATTTACGATTTTTGAATCTTTTTTGGAGGCCCACACTGGGAGTTTAATTGAATTTTGATAAAAAGCTTCTGCTTTTGGAAAATCACCTAGTTTATATTTGAAAGGATTATTTTTGTAGACGGGAAATAGATCGGTTGGATTTTGAAATAAAGGAAGAAGGTTTAATGGGCAAGTAGAACCTGGTCTATCAATTTCACTCAATCCTTCTGCCTGCAGGGCTTGAAAGAATTTTTCGATTGGGAGCCCCCCAAGTTTCTCGGGTCTATATTGAAAAATTAAAGCATACCAAGATGGTTCAATATCGGCTTTGAAATAAGCTGGTGGAAAATCGATTCCTGGTAATTTTTTTAATGAGTTAATTAACTTTTTGGCAAATAATCTTTTTATTTTCAAGTAGTTCTCTAAATTTTTGAATGTTTCAAAAGCAATCGCTATTGCTAAAGGATGAGCTCGGTATTTCAAACCCATTCCCGTTACAGCATATTTATAAAGGGGGTGTTTTTTAGGAATTTCCTGTTTGCAACGCTTATTATAATGACCCAAAAGTAGAGCCCGATAATAAAATTCTTCATTATCGGTTACCAAAATTCCTCCTTCACCCCCACTTACGTTTTTAGGACCTTGAAGACTCCAGGCGGCTAAATCCCCAAAAGAACCTACAGACTTTCCTTTATATTTCGCCCCATGAGCGTGAGAACAATCCTCTAATAAAATTAAATTATTTTTTCTGCAAATTTTAACAATTTCATCCATTTGACAAGGCACACCCCACATATGAGTAACAATTATCCCTTTTGTTTTCGGAGTAATTTTCTTTTTAATTTCTTGAGGATCTATATTTCCATTTTCATCGATATCACAAAGGACTGGTTTAGCACCGGTAAATAAAAGTGGAGTAACAGTAGCAAAAAAAGTATAAGCTGGGCAAATTACTTCGTCTCCTTCTCTAAAGCCAGCGGCAACAAACATTGAATGAATAGCAAGGGTTCCCGAACTACACAGAAGGGCAAATTTTCTTTTGTGGTATTTAGCGAAGGATTCTTCAAAATTTTTAAAAATTCCACTTCTGTCGTAAATAGAGATACTCTTGTGAAGTTGTTTAATTACTGCTTTTTCTATTTTTTTGTTTATCGGTGGCCAAGTAAAATGCGGCGATTTTTTGTTAATCGTTCGTGGACCACCTAGAATCGCTAATTTTGGTTTCTTTAATTTCATGAATTTAAAAAATCTTTAGGGTTCACATATTGATTAGTTTCGACTGATTTATAAGCAGCTTGAATGAAAGCTAGATGATTAAAGTGAAATTCAGGCCCGCTTATATTCTGTTTTTCTCCTTTGATTACTTTAATAAAATACTCGAGTTGATCTTGAGCCGCGGATGGCCAACTGTATTCTCTCTTAAGCGATTCTACAAGCTCCCCACTCGGTGTGTATCTTTCAATTTTCCCGCGCTCCAAGTGAACAATTCCTCTGGTTCCAAAAACGTTTATATATTCTTGTTTTGGCGGAATAACTCTCGAAACCAAAAGCGAACCCCATAGATTTCTTTTTTCATATTTAAATAAAACTTGAGCGGTATCTTCAGCATCGTAGAGTACTCCCTCTTTTGCTGAAAAAGAAATATTTGCAAAAACTTTATCTGGCAACCCAAAATACCACATTAAAAGATCTACCATATGGTAGCCCATATCAATTAGGCATCCTCCACCTGCTAGTTCCTTTTTGCCACGCCATCCTTCGTGAGGTTTATCTGTGTAAAAAGTATATTTCATTTCGATATAAAAAGGTCTACCAATTTTGTCGATTAACTGCATAAATGTTGAATAAATAGGATTGAACCTTCTTTGCATTGTAACTACAATTTGAACATTGTTTTTTTTCTGCAAGTTTTTTTAATTCTTTAGCCTGATTTAAAGAAATCGCCATTGGTTTTTCTTTTAAAACATGAATTTTGTTTTGAATAGTTTTTTTAGTCGCATCATAATGAAGATAATGTGGTAAAGTAATAATTACAAAATTTATTTTCTGATCTTTAAGAAGATGATCAAAACTTTTATATATCGGAATTTCTTTATGTTCTTTTTGAAATAATGATATTTTCTCTTCATCTATTTCAACAATTCCGGATAAATAAACATCTTTTGATGCTAAAACAGCGGGAAGATAATCCTCAAGAGCCTGGTGTCCAAGCCCAAGAATGGCAACTTTAAATTTTGTATTTGATTTTTGAAACTGCATACTTTTAATTTTATCAAAATTTTTATTTTTTTCAAATTGGACAAGCCCGGCCGAAGGACGGGCGAGCGAAATTTGGGCTTGTCCGCCGAAGGCGGACTTGGCAGGCGGGGCGAAGCCCCGCCTGCCTTCGTCTTTTTATCTCTTTTCCAGATTTCTCTTTTTAGATTTGTGTATTAAATTTGGCAAAATGATGGTGAAAGTTTGAGTGGATTTAACTCCCGGAGCAGTATTGTTCGCTTCGAACTGATTATTTTTAGGAGAAATTATATTTTCCTCATCGGCGCTTCGCGCCGAAGCCCCGCCCGCTAATTGGCGGGCGGGGCTATTTTCTACTAAAAAATTTTTAAAATTTTCCGAATAAAAGAGGGTAATTTTTATTTAGTTAAATCATCTAAAGAAACTTTTAAAGCTTTAGCCAGCTTAATCAAAGTTTCTAACTTTGGATTTTTAATATAGCCTCTTTCAATTTTAATTAAGGTTTGATAGGAAATGCCCGCTTCTCGGGCTAATTTTTCCTGGGACCAGCCTTTTTGTTGTCTCAATTTCTTGAGATTTTTTAAATATCCACTTGACATAGCTATCTTAATCAATTATACGAAAATTATGGCCAAAAATCAAATTAAAAATTGCGCCATTTATACAAGAGTTTCTACTGAAAATCAGGCAGAAAAAGATTTTTCTTCTTGTTCTGCACAGGAAGAAAAAATTAGAGCTTTTATTAAAAGTCAAGAAAACTGGCAAGTGTTTAAAGTTTATTCTGGCCCTGGATTTTCTGGTGCTAATTTAAATCGTCCGGCATTGCAAGAATTATTGGAAGATATAAGACAAAATAAAATTGATATTGTTTTAGTTTATAAAATTGATCGCCTAACTCGTTCCCCTAAAGATTTTTATCAGTTAATTGAAATTTTTGAAAAATATAATGTTAGTTTTATCTCTATTACTGAAAGATTTGACACCTCTACTCCGGCTGGCAGACTATTAAGAAATATAATGCTTACTTTTGCTCAATTTGAAAGAGAGTTAGCAAGCGAAAGAACAAAAGATAAAATGTTAGAACGAGCTAAAAAAGGATTATGGAATGGTGGAATTGTGCCTTACGGATATTCAAAAGAAAATAAAAAATTAGTTATTAATCAAAAAGAGGCAGAAATAGTAAAGTTAATTTATGAAATTTATATTACTACTGGCTCGCTTTCTAAAGTTTATGAGAAATTAAAAACCAGGGGGATTAAAGATAGGAATAATAAAATTTTCAATAAAAACCATTTAGAAAATATTTTGAGAAATATTGTTTATACGGGGAAAGTAAAATATTCAGGTCAAATTTATTAAGGAATTCATCAACCAATAATTTCAGAAGAAATTTTTAATCTTGCTCAACAAATTCACAAAAAGAAAATTAGAAAATTAAGAGTTTATAAAAATTTTCTTTTTGGCGGTTTTATCGTTTGCGATGAATGTAATCATAAAATGACATCTTGTTTTACTAACAAAAGAAAAGAAGGAAAACTTAAAAGATATTACTATTATCGTTGCACTTCTACTTTAGAAAGAGATTGGCAATCCTGTTCAATAAGACAAGTTTCAGCCGAAAGGTTAGAAAATTACATTTTAGAAAGTTTAGAAAGAATTTCTTTAGATAAGAACTATATTGAAAATCTTGTTTTTAAACTTAATCATATCCCCCTCCATTCAGGATACGAACTAGCTCAATCATGCTCAAAATATGATCCTGAAATTGTGGCTTCCATTATAAAATCTTCTCTTTCTATTTTGAAAATAAAAAATTCTCTTGAAAGAAATCTCTTACTCAAAAACTTCCTTAAGCAAATAATCTATTCAAAAGAAAATATAAAAATTACCCTCTTTTATTCGGAAAATTTTAAAAATTTTTTAGTAGAAAATAGCCCCGCCCGCCAATTAGCGGGCTGGGCTTCGGCGCGAAGCGCCGATGAGGAAAATATAATTTCTCCTAAAAATAATCAGTTCGAAGCGAACAATACTGCTCCGGCGGGAGGACTCGAACCTCCGACCCACTGGTTAACAGCCAGTTGCTCTACCAACTGAGCTACGCCGGAATATATAATTTTTTAATCTTCCAACCGATTCATTATCTGTCTCGCATATTATTAGCAGACGATAAAACTACCTGAATAGATAATTCTATTATATATAAACAAATGCAAAAATCAAATAACTTAGTAATATCCTGTAAGTTTCTTGATATCTCTGTGTTTTCCAAGTTTTTCAATTGCTTTTGCTTCTATCTGTCTTATTCTCTCTCTTGTAACTCCAAAACGTTTGCCAACTTCTTCAAGAGTGTGGGTTATGCCATCTTCCAATCCAAATCTCATTTTAATAATTTCCCTTTCTTTTTCTGATAAATTATTCAAAAGTTCGTCTATTCTCTCTTTTAAAATTTTCCTTGCAGCAAACAAATCTGGCGTAATTGTTTTTTTATCTTCAACAAATTCTGCTAATGTTGAATCTTCTTCGTCATCACCAACAGGAGTTTCCAATGAAACAGTGTCTTGAGAAATTTTTTCTAGATGATGAACTGTACTTACTTCTATACCCATCTCAGCCGCTATTTCTTCCGGCAAAGGAGATCTTCCAAGATCTTGCAATAACCTTCTCTTAACCTGATTGTACTTAGAAAGAGTTTCAACCATATGAACTGGTATCCTAATTGTCCTCGCTTGATCAGCAAGCGCTCTTGTAATTGCCTGTCTTATCCACCAAGTAGCATAAGTTGAAAACTTGTATCCCCTTCTCCAATCAAATTTTTCGGCAGCTCTATAAAGGCCTATTGTACCTTCCTGAATTAAATCCAACAAACTCATATTAGAAGATCTTCCAACATATTTTTTGGCAATAGAAACAACCAAACGCAAATTGGCTTCCACCAATCTCTTTAAGGCCTCTTCATCTCCTTTTTCTATTCTTTTCGCAAGTTCTTTCTCTTCTTCTGCGGTTAATGGTTTTGTTTTCCCTATTTCTTTCAAATACATCTGTACAGGATCCAAAGAAATTTCACCTTCGTGAGCCACAAATTCTGGTTTAATAATATCAGAGTATAAAATATCTTTTGGTTCTTTTATTTCTATATTATTTTTTTCTAAAAGTTCAAGCAATGTCTCCAATCCTTCAATGTCTCTTTCTAAAAACGGAAACTCTTCTATTATATCGTTATAAGTTAAAAAACCCCTTGATTTGTATTTTTCAATAAAATTCTGAACTTTTTCTTTTTCAAAAATAGAACTTTTTCTTACCCTCACAACTTTTCCTTTTTTTATTCTCTTTTTGGCGCTGGTTTCGTTGGTTTTTGTTTTCTTCTTTTTGGCAACACCAACCCTTTTAACTCTTTTTTGAGTTTTTGTTTGAGTTTTTATTTTTGACTTTTTGGTAGTAGTTTTTTCCTTTTTGCTTACTTCCTTTTTTGTTTTTATTTTTTTTGCTTTTGCTTTTTTTGCTTTTGTCGTTTTTTTCTTTTTCATATTATTTGACTTACTAATTTATTAAATTCTTCTGTAAGTTTGTTTACAAGTTCCATATTATTACTTTTTTCGTATTCTGCAATCTTTGAAGACAGTTCTTTTAATTTTTCTTGAAGACGAATATTTTTTATTTCTTTAAGAATATAATTTATTTCTGCCTCTGGCGAAAAACCTTCAAAACCTCCTTCGCTTTCTTTTGGCAAAGAGCGAATAATTTCAGCAATAACATTATTTTTATAAATATTCTCTATTGATTTTTCTTTGTTTGTTTTCAAATCGTTAATAAACTTCCTTACCCTTTCAGAAAGAAAATTCTCTTGATTATTTTTTTCTTCAAAATTCGGAATTAAATAAAAATATTCTGGGTATTTGTAAAGTATTGCCACAAGAAAATTCTCTAATAGATTTAATCTTTTATTTGCGTTGTTTGAATCTACGCCATTTATATTTGTTTGTGTTTGCTCGCTTTTATCATCAGTTGTCTCGCTAAAATCTATATCGTAATCTTCTATTCTAATGTTTTTCATTTGCTCATACAATATCTCTTCCTTAACTCCAATTTCCTGCGACAAAACCTGTATCCAATGCGCCTGTTCTATTTTGTTTTGTATGCGTTTTATGGCAGGTAGCACAAAATCTCCCATTTTCTTTTTTCCTTCCAAAGTATTTTTGTCGTAATTAAGTTTGGCAACGTTAATATAAAATTCGGCTATTGGCAAAGGGTTTTCTATTATTTTTCTCCACTCTTCTGGCTTTTCTAATATCATATCTGCTGGGTCTTTGTCTTTATCGGATAAAGCAACTTTTACGTCAAATCCCAATCTCTGCAATATCATAATACTCCTTTCTGTTGCTTTGTTCCCTGCTATATCCATATCAAAAGCACATATAACTTTATCACAATACCTTTTTATAATTCTAGCATGAGAAGGAGTTAAAGCAGTACCAGAAACACCAACAGTATTCTCAAACCCCAACTGATGCGACAAAATAACATCAAAATAACCTTCTGTTAAAATCGCTTCGTTTTTTCTTTTTATTTCAACTTTTGCTTTATGCATACCATACAAAACCTTGCTTTTATCATAAAGAATTGTTTGAGGCGAGTTCATATATTTTGCAACATCACTTTTTTCTGCTGCGCCAAAAATTCTTCCCCCAAAACCTATTACTCTACCTTGCACATCAAAAACAGGAAACATTATTCTTGATCTAAACCTGTCATAATAACTTTTATCAGAAGATATTATACACAAACCTGCTTTCTCTATCTGTAACCTTGAAAACCCTTTGTTTTGCAAAAAATCAGAAAGAGCTGTCCAAAGATTAGGCGCATACCCTATCCTCCATTCATAAATAGTATTCATCTTCAATCCTCTTTTTTTAAGATATTCCAAGGCCTCCTTCCCTTTTGAGCTCTCGTGGAGTTGTTTTTGAAAAAACTTAGTAGCCAATTCACAAATATCTAAAAGTTCTTTTTTTTCTTTGTTAACATAAGGGTCAACTTCTTTTAATTCTATACCTGCTCTTTGCGCCAAAATTTTCAAAGCATCTTTAAAACTTAAGCCTTCCATTTCCATGATAAAATCAAAGACATTACCTCCTTTTTGACACCCAAAGCATTTCCATATTTGCTTTGAAGGTGACACAAAAAACGAAGGCGTCTTTTCTGAATGAAACGGACATAAAGCCTGATAGTTGGAACCAACTTTTTTTAATTTTACATATTGAGAAACGAGGTCTACTATATCAATCTTTTCCTTTATTTCATCTATTGGAGAAATTGGCATAATTTATTTTTTTTAAGAAAAACTCTCTTGTTATATAAATCCTCCAACGAGGATAATTTATTTTTTAATTTATTAATCAAATTTTTATAATCATCACGCTGCTTGTGGCTTTCTTGAAATCAATAAATTGACGCGTTGTCTTTATAGCTTCTGAAAATGTTATATCTAATATCTAATTGTCGCTTTCAAACGCTAATAGTTTTTGCAAACGTTCTTGAAAATTACTAACTGTTTCATTATCACCATAGCGAAAAATTTCTCTTCCGTAAATAATATCATATAATTCTTGCACGAGATCTTTATATATCCCATTAATTCTATTAACCTCATTACTTAAATTAATATCTTTTCCTTCTAACTCCATAATTTACGCTTTAATTTTTAAACGTTTATATTCTCTTTGGCATCTTTATGCCTTCTCTATCAAAATCTATTTTTATTATTTTTCTTAATTCTCTTGCGACTTACCATTGTTGAAGCGGTTTTGTGTCACCAACAATCTTTATTTCAACGCCTATATCAGAAAAATTATCAACACCCAACGCTCGCGGTGTTTTTATTATTTTGTCTTTAAAATCTG
>BEIK01000011.1 GCA_002923395.1 bacterium HR34
TTGCACATTTTGCTATCTCTTTTTCAGATCCAGCGATAATAGTTATATTCCTAGTATTACCACTTTGAGAATAGTTAATTTTCGCAACGGTTATTATCACTTCCTTCAAGCCCACATCGTCTGCAACCATAGCAGAAATGTTTATTTTATCATTCAAAAAAACGTCTCTTGGCAACGGCCTTATACTATTTTCTAAAATTTTTTGACCACTTGAACCATTTAAATAGTGAGCGGTTGTATCTTTATTATAGCATTCATAAAAATTATTATTTTTATCTAAACAATAAGGCTTGTAATAAATATTCTTATAGTCTGTGTCCTTTTTGTAAAATTCATGCCAAGGTGACGTCTCAAAAATCCTTGGAGGGGTTGTATCTTTTTCTCCAACATTTATACTCTCACCTGCTAACACATAATCAAAACCAACTAAAATTGACACTTGCAAAATAAAAACTGCAAACATTATTTTTAAAAATTTACTGTTAATTTTTGCTCTTTTCATATTTTTGTTTTAATAAATTACTGAAAAAATAAACTTTTCGGGCACAAAATTGTTTTCGTTGTCTAATGCTCCTGTAATTATGGCAGTTCCGCTGGTTGGTATATCTTTAAAAGAACGGAAAGGCGATTTTCCTTCTATACCTAATATAGCAATCTCACTTTGAGAACTAACTTTTAAATTAAGCGTTTTGCCAATTAATGGTGTATAATTACTATCCTCTACATCAATACTCAAATCTGCAAAAAACGGGTCAAATGAGTATAGGCCCTCTATCTTCACAGTTTCTGGTATCTGAACTTGTGAAGGAGTTGGAGAAGTTTGAGGTTGTTGAAGCGAGTTTAATAAACCAACAACTATAAAATATACTGTAACAATTGCTATTCCTATTATGGCTTCTTTATTATTTCTTAGAATCTTGTTTAGTTCCATTTATTTGACCTTTAGGTAATAATATATGATCTATTATACCATAATTTTTTGCTTCTTCGGGAGTCATATAAAAGTCGCGGTCAGTGTCTTTTTCAATTTTAGAAACCGGCTGGCCTGTGTGCTTTGCTAAGAGTTCGTTTATTTTTCTTTTTATTTTAAGAATCTGTTGTGCTGCTATTGCTATTTCTGTTGCCTGACCTCTTGCTCCTCCCAAAGGCTGATGAAGCATAATTTCAGAATTTGGCAAGGCAAATCTTTTTCCTTTTGCTCCACCCGCTAACAAAAATGCTGCTGCTGAAGCTGCCATACCAACGCAAACAGTTGAAACAGGCGCTTCTATAAATTGCATCGTGTCATAAATAGCAAGACCTGCTGTAGCCAAACCTCCAGGACTGTTAATATATAATTGAATATCTTTTTTAGGATCTCTTGAAGCCAAATACAAAAGCTGAGCAATAACAGAGTTTGCAACCATATCATCTATTGGACCTCCAAGAAAAATTATTCTTTCTTTTAAAAGCCTTGAATAAATATCATAAGCCCTTTCACCGTATTGAGTTTTTTCTATAACTGTTGGTATCAGGTACATAGTTTTTATATTAAATTATAAAATCATTCTGCATCTTTTGCAAGGCTTTCAAGAAAAATTAAAACTTTCTCCTGTAAAACTCTATCTTTTGCAAAAGATATAAGGGTTTGCTCGTCAAAATCTTTTTTTGCCTGTTCCACGCTTGCATATTTACTCAAAATACTCTCAATCTCTTTTTGGATTTCTTCTTGCGAAGCCTGAATATTTTCTTTGTCTGCAATCTCCGACAAAACTAAGTAATTTTTAATTGTTTTTTTAGCCATATCAAGAATTTCCTTTTCTATTTGCTCTTTTGTTTTATTAAACTTTTTCAAATAATCTTCTAAAGACATGTTGTTCTGCTCCAAAGTTTTCTGAAAATCATTTTTAATTCTTTGCACTTCTCTATCTATTAAAATTTGAGGTATCTCAAAATTGGTGTTTTCAATTATTCTATCCAAAATCTGGCTTCTTAATTTATTAGAAGCATCTATTTCTTTTTCTTTTTGTATTCCCTCTCTTATGCTTTTTTTAAAATCTTCAACATTTTGGAAATTACCCAAAGTTTTTACAAAAGAATCTGATAACTCTGGTATCTCTAAATTAAAAATTCCTTCAACCTTAACTTTTATTTTCATTTTCCTGCCTGCTAAATCTTTCCTAAAATGATTTTCTGGGAAAGTAACTTCCATTTCTTTTTCTTCACAAAATTTCATACCTTCAATTTGTTTTTCCATATCACCAATTAGTCTGCCTTCTCCCAAAATAAAGGCGTCTTTGCTTTCTTCTTGATTCTCCATTTTTAAAGATATCTCAACATAATCTCCTTTTTCTGCTGCTGATTCAATATTCTTTGCTACTATTTTTGCTCTTGATTTTAACACCCAATCTATTGTCTCTTGCACATCGCTATCTTTTACTTCTACTTTTTCTTTTTTAAACTCGCTTGCTATTTTTTTATAATCAGGAAGTTGTATTTCTGGTAAAACATCTGTTTGAACTTTAAACTCAAAATCATCTCCAAAAGCAAGTTTCAATATTTCTATTTTTGGCTCGCCTATTGCTTTGACTTTTTCATTAATTAAAAAGTAATAATAGTATTTTCTAACACAAACACCTGCTGTTTTTTCAAGCAAAAAATTATCCGATACATTCTTTTTTATAATATCTAAAGGCACCTGCCCTTTTCTAAAACCCGGATACTCAAAATCTTTTTGAATATTTCTCAAAACTTCTTCCACGCATTTTTCGAACTCGTCTTTGTTAACTTTAAAACTAACTTCTATTTTTGTGTCTGATAATTTTTTTGTATTGGTTTCCATTTTATTTTATTTTTTATTATTTTGTTTTTTCGTTTTTATCTTCTGCTTCTTGTTTTGCTTCCTCACCTTTGTTTTCTTTTTCTGCCTCTTTTTCTTCGACGATTTTACCCTCTTCCACCTCTATCTCACTACTTCCTACTCTATTTTCGTTTTCTTCTCCTTCCTCAACTTCACTTTCTTCGACGCTTTCTTTTTCTTCAAAACCTTCCTCATCTACTTTTGCCGAGACAATTTTTTTATTCTTTTTATCAACATCCTCCTCTGAAATAATGTCTATATTCAAACATGTAAGTTTTGCTGCCAATCTAACATTCTGACCCTCCTTCCCGATTGCTAATGAAAACTGATCTTCTGGTACAATCACCAAGACTTTACTCTCATCTACGATTTTAACATCAGAAACTTTTGCAGGCGACAAAGCATTGGCAACATATTCTTTTGGATCCTCAGACCATTTCACTATATCTATTTTCTCCTGTCCTAACTCTTGCATTACCACAGATACTCTTGCTCCTTTCTGTCCTACCATAGCACCTATTGGATCTATATTTTCATCATGAGAAACCACCGCTATTTTAGTTCTTGAACCAGGCTCCCTTGCAATTGATTTTATCTCCAAAACTCCATTTTGAAGTTCAGGCACTTCATAATAAAACAACCTCGAAACTAACTTAGGATGAGTTCTTGATATATAAACAACAGGTCCTTTTGGGGTATTTTCTACGCTTAACACGTAAAACTTCATTTTTTGACCAGGTTTGTAGAATTCTCCCGGCACCTGTTCTTTTTTAGGTAAAATCGCCAACACTCTTCCAATATCAACCCATATTAAGTTCTTCTCTATTCTCTGCACAATACCGCTAATAATATCACCTTCTTTTTCTTTATATTCCTCATAAGCAAGAGTTCTTTCTGTTTCTTTTATTTTTTGCAGTATAACCTGCCTTGCTGTTTGAGCTGCTATTCTTCCAAAATCCAATTTATTTTCCAAATCAAATTTTATAATATCGCCTGGCTTTGCATCTTTTTTATAATTCTTTGCTTCCTCAACTGTTATGTGCCTTAAAGGGTTAAAACTAATTTTTTCTCCATTTTCTTTTACATCGTTTTCATCAACCACTATTTTTTCTTTCCAAAACTTCATATTTCCAGTTTTCATATCAATTTTACATTTTATTATCTCGCCCTTTTTGCCATAATCTTTTTTATAAGCAGAAGCAAGAGCAGATTCTACAATAGAGAGCATCATCTCTTCTGGTATTCTTTTCTCTTCCGCTATTTGTCTGAAAGCTATTAAAAAATTCTTTAAATCTATAGACATAAAATTAAATTAAATCCGTCTTAAAAACGGATTATTAATAATAATTGCTAATAATTAAATTTAACAAATTCTTCCTTCTTGTCAAACATTTTCAAAAAACTCTATTTTAGCACCGTGCTCATCAAACACAACAGAAACAATATCTATCTGCCAACTTGAATCCAAAGAAATATTGTTATTTCCCATCCAAACTTCAGCAGCCTTCTCAATTCTCTGTTTTTTAAAATAATTAACCCTTTGCTCTGGAGAAAAATAATCGCTACCTTTTAGCGAACTTTTAACCTCAATAAAGTGAAAAACTTTATCTTTTTTAGCAATTATATCTACTTCAAATGTTTTGTTGTCACCAATCCTAAAATTCTTATCTAAAATTTTAAAGCCCTTTTCCTTCAAAAACTCCTCTGCTTCTCTCTCACCTATCTTCCCCAACTCTTTCCAATTCATGTGCTCTAAATAAAACTTTAATTGAAACTAAATAACTTTATTTTAACCTAAACTTTCCAAAATAAAAACTTTCTGATGGAGAAGCGCCGAGAATATCTTTAGTATAAATTACATGGTAAAAAACTATATAATCTAATTTTTCATTTTTTGGCACAAAGCCAGCAACATAAAAATCTCTTTCACCCTGACCAACAATAGTTCCCTCTCCTGGCTCTCTCTCTCTAAAACCCAAACTATAACAATAAGAAAAATCTTTATCGCAAGCTAATCCTAAAATGTTTGAATTAACTATATGGTTTGTGTATTCTCCTGAAAGTCTTTTTATTTTTAAATGAAAATGCAAAATTTTAGAATTCTCATCTGCTTTTAATTTACCAGCTCCCGGAAAATTCAAATCACTAACCTCTTTATATTCTAATAAAGTAATTTTGGCATCTTTTTCTCCAAGTTGACCAAAAGGTACTTCTTTATTTAGCTCTAAATCAATGGCATTAGGAGAAGACAAATCATTCTTCACTCTTTCAATGTAATTTTGATCTGTTATCTTATAAGGAGGTTCAATTCTTGGCTTGCCTTGCTGATTTTTAACACTAATAAAACCAGCAATTAATAAAATCAATATTACTAAAAATAAAAATTTAAATATCTTTTTCATTATCTTTGTTTTACCAAATTCTTTAAACCATATTAAAATTTTCTCTTTAATTTGTCAAATTTAATTTACAAAATATGTGGCACTGAATAAAGATGATTTTTCGAATAAATTTTTTGCTTTTTTATAGCTGTCTTTTTATTTGGATTAGTGATATAAATAAAAATAATTTTAAGCTTTGACTTTAACTTTTAGCTATTAATATAGACAAAGCAAAACTAATTAAAGACAAAACAAAAATAACCAACCAACGAAAGAAAAACTTCTTTAATGACCACTTCGACTCCTTTTTTATTAGACTAAAAATAAAAGTCGGTATTAAAAAAACTACACTTAAACCAACTAATAAAAGTGGTAAGAGAAAAGCTAATCCTCTTAAATCAATAAAACCGGTTCCACTGCTTGGAGTTTTAGAAATCTCTACTCCCATACCAAAGAAAAGAAAAATCGAAACCACCAAACTCATCAAAGAAAGAAAACTAAATATCTTACGAAAAATAATAAAAATTTTCATCTTTTTATTCTCTATTATTTATTATCTATTATACCTCAAGTTAACAAAATAATTTAATTATTTTCTAATTTCTTCCTAACCTCATTATACCCTGCCAACAATTTTTGATAATCTTTAAACTCAGGATAAAACTTCTTCACCAACAACCAAAAATCTTTTCTGTGATTTTTAATTAACAAATGACAAATTTCATGAACAACGACATATCTTATCAACTCTTTTGGCAAAAACTTTAACTTTTTATTAAGAATCAACCTTCCATCAAAAGTACAACTTCCACTCTTAATATCATATTCATAAAATAAGCTCCTCCTGGATTTACTTTTAAAATTCTTAACTTATCTGCTGCTTTCCAAAGTTCTTTTTCAAAATCTAAATCTTTGTAGCTATCTGGTTTTATTAATTTCAATTTTTCTGCTGCTTCTTCTCTGGCTTTGTTTATTCTCTCTTTTATTTCTTATGGTAAACTATCTATTCATATAAAAAAGTTTCCAATTTATTTAACCTTAACATCAGGAATTTTTCATCATTTTTTAACTGTTTACCTCCTTTATTCCCAAAATTCTTGCTAAATTTGTTGTTGGTATATATTTTTCCTTGAATACCATATCTTTATCATACGATATTATATAGTAAAATTAGTTATCAATTTTAAAAATTATAGCTGCTATAGAAAATACTCTATTATTCTCAAGGATATATTACTTTATCGTTTTTAAATATAATAAAAATAAATTTTAATAGTTTCCCAAAAAAAAGTATTTTGTTAATTTGGTTCTAATATTGCGAGGGTTTCTGAGTGAAGAGTGTGGGGATAAAAATCAAAATAATAAAGTTTTTTTAATTTATATTTTTGAAGTAATATTTTTAAATCTTCTATTTGAGTCTTTGGGTTGCAAGAAAGGTAAATTATTTTTTCTGGAAGATGTTTTAAAAGTTTAAGACAAAGTTTTTCCTGAAGGCCTGCTCTTGGAGGATCTAAAATTACAACTTCTAACTTTTCCAACATCTTAAAATCTAATTTAGAAACATCTTCGACTATGCCATCAAAATTATAAATTTTGTTTTCTTTGGCATTGAGTTTTGCGAATTCTATTGCTTTCTTATCCACCTCTACCCCAATTACCTTTTTTGATTTTTTAGCAACGCTTAAACCTAAAGTACCAACTCCGCAAAACAAATCAAAAACAAATTTACCAGAAGGAATTTCGCTTTTTATTATTTTTAAGGCTACCTTTAGCATCTCAATATTATTTTGAAAAAAGTTATCAAAACCATATTTTAACTGAATGCAAAAAATATTCTCTATTAAATAATCCTTTCCTGATTTGTATAAAATTTCATTTATCTTGCTGGCAGGGCTTTTGGGATCCGAAAAAACAACAATTAAATTTTCGTTTTTTAATTTCCTAAATATCTTTTCTATTTTTTGACTTTTATCTTTTAAAAACAGTATTGAAATAATTTCTTTTGTTGTTTTGCTTTCTCTACAAATTAAAGATTTCAAAATATCTGGATTTATTTGCTCTTTATTTAAAAATTCCACTAATTCCAATGCTTTTAGGTTTAAATTTTTAGATGCAAGTTTACAACCTGTCTTTAGAATTATTTTTTCTTTATAAGAGTACCTTTTGAAAAAAGATAAAAATATTTTGCCTTTTTGCTCGGCAAAAGAAAATTCCATTTTTGTGCGATAACCTGTAGTCCTTTTTTGGGTAAATATTTTATTGAAAATAACTCCGCCTTTTAAATAATTGTTTAATTCTTTTGAAAATTCATCTATAATAAGTTTGCTTTTAATTTTAACCTGACTATCATATGGAATAATTTGAAAAGGAGAACAAGAAAGAAAATGAGATTCAAATGGCCTTTTTCTTAATTTAGACTTTTTTAAAATTTTTAATGGCAAAACGTTATAGCCATTTTTCTCTTTCTTTACAACCAAAACTTCTGCTTTCTCTCCTGGCAACACCCCAATTCCAAAATATTTTTTACCATCTAAAAAAGCTTCTACTTTTCCGGGATATACAAAATCTTTAAATGTTAAAATTAACTTTTCCATAAAATTTAACACAAAGATTTTTGAACTCGCAAATATCAGTTAGTTTTTGTGTTTAATTTATAACTTAGATATTTTATTATCAACAAATCATCGCTTGTTAAATTATATGGTAGAGATAAAGGAATTTTTATACCACCAAATAACGCGCTGTCTTTAGATACAATTTTTCCTTCTATTGTTCCTTGTTGTTCTGACAACTTATTAAATATTTTTAATAACTCATTGTCTATTATACTATTTACATATTTTGGTAAAATCATATCTATTAATAAAATTTTTAAAGAATTATCTAAAATTACATGATTTTTCAATCCTTGGTTACTCATAAAGTTATTAAATTCCCCAATTAAAGACTTAGTTTTAAAAACGCCTTCTCTATTTGCAAAAAATTCATCAACTTTTTCACTAAAAGTTTCTTCACTAACCTTCCCTTTTAAAAACTTATTAAAATATGCGACTATAATTTCCTTTATTGTCTCAGAAGTAAGTTCAATATTATCTTCATTAAAAGAGGATAAAAATTTTTTATAATTAAACCAAAAATCAATAATTTTTATCCTTTTTCTCAACTTTTCATTGATTGGTGAAAAACTATCTATTATATCACCTTGAACAGAAGCTGTTTTCCAAATATCTTTTAAATCACCAAATAATAACCTCAAAGATAATGAATCTAAATATTTATCTTTTATTATGTTAAATCTTTCAACAAAAAGTCCTGGAGGAATTTCAGGAAGGAGAGGAAGCCCCAATAATTTTCTACCTTTATTATATTTGCCCAAATCCCTATCGGTTGCCCACTCAGCGCCTATATGAGTTACTCCTCCAATAACTAATAAAAGAAATATTAATTTAAAATAACTTTCCGGAGGATATATTTTCTTACCGTGTTCTCCTTTTTTTATTTCTATTCCTAATTTTTCAATAATTGGTTTTAAATCTTCATTTTGAATAATATAATCAAATATCTCGTGTATTTTATTCCACCTTGCATCCAATGATATTCTTTGATCATCAATTTTAAATTCACTTTTACCTTCGAAAAAATCAAAAAAATCTCCTAGCAAATAAAATATTTCTTTTAAAACCTCTATATAAACCTTCACTTTATCTTCTTTGCTCAATTCTTTTAATTCAAAAATATGATGATTTTGAAACTTATCTATTAAATTTTTTATTTTCTTATCAACAAACTCTTCATTATTAAAACTTTTTTCAACCAACTCACGATATTTTTCTTTAAAGTTTTCTTCCTCTTCAAAAAACTCTAAAAATTTTGATTTTAAAATTAAATAAAAACCATAGGGAGTTTCTGTTTTGTTTTTTATATCAAAAATGAATCTTAAATCTATTTTTTTATCTCCAAGGTACATATTAAAAAGCTTTTCTTTTTTAGGGTCCGTGTAGGCTATAATTAAGGAAAATATTTTTCTATTTAATAACTTAATCCTTTCACTAGCCAAAAAATAATAATCTAATTCCCAAGGATTTAAATGATAAGTTGTAACCAAACCAAGTTCTTCGCTTTCTTTTATCTCTTCCCCAAATACAATTTCTCTTAATTTTTTTCTCAAATTAATCAATTTTTCATAAGGAATGGAAAAATTTTCGGCAAGTATTTCCAAATCTTTAGAAGAAATCTTGTCTCTTTCTTGTAAAAACTCTAAATAGTTCTTGTAATGTGTTCCTTTTTCTAATGGATTTTCAATTTTATTTATTTCCATTTTCGAATTTTATTATAAAAATAATCTAGCGTATTTTTGAAAATAAGTTCTTTATCTACTTTAAATTTTATCAAATTTTTATTAAAAATGTTGTAATTCTCAGCGCCTATTGGAGTATGTTTAAAATTAAAACCAAAATAATCAGTACCTAAAGCAATAAGTTTTTTATTTTCCTTTATTAAAAAATTATAATGAGAAAGCCAATCATTAAAAAAAGGCTTTTTTTTATTAATATTAGATAGGGCTGGTGGTAAAAGAGTTAATCCAATTAATGTTTCTTTGTTTTTAATTAACTTGAAAATCCTATCGTCAATGTTTTGAGAGAAATTAAATACTTTTTTAATATTATTATGAGAAAAAATAAAATTTTTTGGAGCCAATTTTATTACTGCCATCGCAGAATTAAAGTTTAAATGAGCGCAATCAATAATTGCCTCTTTTTTAACTAAAAACTTAACCACTTTTTCTCCTAAATTTGATAGACTTCTTTTACTATTCAATCCTCCTGCCAAATAATTATCAAAATTCCAAGTTAACCCAAACACCCTAATTCCTGAATTCCATAGCATTTCCACTTCTTTTAAATTTTTTACAAAATTTAGTCCTTCAACACCTAAAAAAATACCAATTTGATTTTTTTTAATGCCGAAAAAATCTGAAATATGTTTAATTATCTTAAAACTTTTATATTTTTTTATTACTTTTATAAAATTATTAAAATTCTCTAAAAATATATTTATGTCTTCTAATGGCTCTATTGTCTTTTTTAGGTTGTTATAATTTAGACTCTGAATCTGAACTACTAGAAATTTTAATCCAACTTTTTTAGCTTGAGGAATGTCAAAATGCCTTTTAGAATAAAAAACACTTAAACTTTTAAAAGGAGTGTTGATAAAGGACCGCAATTGATGATTGAAATAAACCTCCAAATCAAGGTGGAGATCAAACAAAAAACTTACTTTATTTTCTAGTTTTAATCTGTTCATTCCTTAAATTATTTATTAATTTGACAACTTCTGGCTTAATTAAATGACCACCTTTTATGGCTTTAATATAAAGATAATCTACAGCATCTTTAGACTTTGGGGGTGTAAATAATTTATGAATTCTTACCTTAAAACCATGTTCTCTTAAAAACTTTATTTTGGTTGGATTGTTTGAGTATAAAATAATATTTTTTAATTTAAAATGTTTTAGGATAGGAATAGCTAAGCTGTAATCTCTACAGTCGACAGGAAAATCAAAATATTCATTTGCTTCATAAGTATCTAATCCTAATTTCCTTTGGGCGTCTAGAGTCATTATTTTATTAAAAAGTCCTATACCTCTACCTTCATGATTTAAAAAATATATTAAAAGGTAATTATTCTTTTTATCTTCGCCCATTAATGTAAGAAACTTTTCTAATTGATTAGAGCAATCACATTTTAAGCATCCGAAAATTTCACTTGTAACACAACAAGAATGCAATCTTAACCTAACATTTTCTCGAAAATATTTTTTATTGGATATTGCTAAAACTTCTTCGCCATTAACATTAAAACAAAAAAACCAAAAATCTCCATAAATTGTTGGGGCTTTTGTTACTGTTTTTCTAATATTTATATTTTTTACTCTCATTTAAATGAATTATATAAAGTTAATTTAATGAGTAAATAAACCCATGTCAAGTGGTAATAAATACATTAAACGATACTTTGCTTTAAATTGAAATTTAAGAGTATAAAATTTACTTTTCTTATAGTAGTAAAATTCGTAGTAGTTACAAGTTGAAACAATGGGATTCCGTTTCCCGCTTTTTTTAATTTCTTTATCTTCAAGCGAGATAAAATCTTTTGGATTAATTTTTATTATTTTATCGTCTCCTTTTCTAACCTCGCCTATGCCATCTCTATTTGAAGTTGAAACATAAAAATAATTGTCAGGTCCTAATGCTATTGATCTTAGTCTCCCAAATTCATTAAAGTAATGAATTTTTAATGTTTTATCAATTAAATCATATTGGTATAGCCCTCTACCTATCAAGCCTGTAAAAAACAAAGATTCTTGAAAATAAATTAGATCAGCCGGAGCCCAAGTTACATCAGGACCTGAATGTAAAACAGGACTTTCCATACCTTCTTTTTTCTCATCTCCCTCAATCACAGGCCAGCCGTAGTTTTTACCTTTTTCAATTAAGTTTACTTAAATAGTAACTTTAGGTTTTAAAATTTCTTTCAATTTTTATCTCCCAAGAATTATAAATCATATTATTAATATTAATATTTTTAAAAGCAAAACTATGGTTGGAAAAGATATTCTGGTTTAAATTCTACTTTTTTTATTTGAGGGAATTGTTGTGCAGTTTTTTCTATCTGTAACCATAATATTTTAACCCGGCAAGAACCACCTGAAGTTTGATAGTAAGGATCATCAAATTCTAAAATTAAAGTTCCATCTTCCTTAAGATTAACCGATTTTAATTCAAAACCTCGAAGCGGAAATTCGGTTTCAATACCTTGATTTATTTCTTCTTGAGTTAAATTTTCTCTTCCTCTTAATAATAACTTAATTGTATCTTTAATAGGAGATTGACTTAAAGGTATTTCTCTCTCAATTGCTACTAATCCATCTTCAGAACATTTTATATTGCCATTTTCATCCCTATCTTTTTCTGGGTTGTAATAATAAAGTAAAATTTTCTGGTATTTAATTTCTTCAAATTTAATAGGAACTGAATAAACTTTTTGATATTCTGCTATACCGCTTGGATTAGCTGATAAAAACAATAATTTACCGGTTTTAGTTTTTGGTTGTTTAAAATCTAATTCGCCCTCAAAAGGAACAAAATTTTCAGTCATCCAATTATCTTTTGCTTTTAAAATTGCACTGCCTAATAAATTATTTTCATTATCATAAAGCTCAGAAGTGAATTCTGATTCAAAAAACCAATTGCCATTTGCTTTTCCTTGAATCAGCAAAGGTGATTTAATTTTTTGATTTTCTTTAGGACTAAAGATTAATATATCTGAAGAATTTTGAGAAATATTTTGAACAATATCTTGAGAAAATTTATTCTTTTTATTATAAATAATCAAAATTATTAATAGCCCAAGGATTAAAACCAAAGAAAAAATTATTAATAAAAATTTATTTTTTATTAAATTCATTTTATTATTTCAATTACTTTATTTACTGGAACTGGTGAGGTAATTATATAAATTCTTTTTGTTTTTTCAATTGAAGGTAGAAAATCTTTGCCAGTAATTTTATCATCATCTAACCAATAAATATCCAAATCAACAAAAGTATTTTTATTACAAAACGATCTAAGAGGTTAAAATCAATGTTGTAATAGAGACGAGAATAATAATTTCTTGAAAATTTTCTAAATGAATATTAATTCAACAATGATTTTCCAATTATCACATAAATTTTAATATGGTTCTACGGGAGAAGATTGTCTTTTTTGACATTCCCCTTTATAAGCGACACCAACTCCAGCTGCTTTAGCCATACATTCATTGGAATAAGTTTTGCCATCTGTACCGCAAACTGGATTCCATTCTTGAGTGCAAAAGATTTGATCTTGAGAGGGGGGAGTTGAAGAAGATGGTTTGCATTCTCCTTTATAAGCAACATCTACTCCACAAGCCTTGGCGTCACCTTCGCCGCAAGCGTAAGTTTTACCATCAGTTCCGCAAACGGGATCATATCTTATGCACTGAATCTTTCCACAATAAGGAAATTCTTCAGAAGCGCCTGGTTCAGCTTTGCAAACATCCTGCCATTTACCATCTTTACATATTCTCTCGCATCCTTCTTTTGTTGGATAAAGTGGCATTGGACCGCATTTTTCAATATCTTGAAGCTTTGGCGACGACTTACATATACTTGCATAATCACACCCCTGATATTTTTCCTCTAATGATTTTGCTGCTTTAAGACATTCTTCTAATCCTTTTGAAGTATCCGGAGCAATTTGAGGACACACAGGACCAATTGGTTTTGGAACAGATGATTGCTCTTCTGATGGTTG
>BEIK01000012.1 GCA_002923395.1 bacterium HR34
TGATTTTTCTTAATAATATTTCTTCTTTGTATCAATCAAATATTGCCTCCTTTTTATTTTTTACATTTGGTACCAATTCTCTTTCTTTCATATTATTCCCATTGCTTTTTTAACTTCCCTGACCGTTTTACTTATTACTTTTTGGGCTTTTTTTCTGCCGTCATCCATTATTTTTAATAAGTCTTGTTTGTTTTTTAATAAACTATTTTTCCTGGCCTTAAATTGAGCTAGCTTTTCTTTTAATAACTCATATAACTCTTTTTTGAGTTGTTCGTAAGTTTTTCCTTCAAAGTGTTTTTCAACATCTTTTATAATCTTATTAGAAAAATTAGAGTAAATTACTATTAAATTTGATATTCCCGGTTTTTCTTCTGGATTATAAATTATTTCTTTTCCAGAATCTGTTACTGCTTTCATTATTTTTTCTTTCATTGTTTTTTCGTTTTCAAATATATAAAGGCAGTGTTCGTCTCCAAGAGATTTTGACATTTTTTTTGATGGATCTACCAAAGACAGTATTCTTTTTCCATTTTCTTTTATAAGAGGTTCTGGTATCTTAAAAACTTTTTTAAATCTTTTGTTAAATTTTTCAGCGATATTTCTTGTAAGTTCTAAATGCTGCTTTTGATCTTCTCCTATCGGAACCACATCTGCTTTATAGCCTAAAATGTCAGCCGCCATTAAAATAGGGTAGTTGAGTAAACCCGCGCTTGTAAACTCTTTTCTAAGTTTTTGAGATTTGTCTTTAAATTGCGTCATTCTTTGAAGTTCTCCAACGCTTACAATTGCATTTAACAGCCATGCAAGTTCTGTGTGTTCTTTAACTTGCGATTGTAAAAATATTGTTGATTTTTTAGGATTTATGCCTAGAGCAATGTAAGAAGCCAAAATATCAATTGTGTTTTCTTTTAGCTCTTTTGGATCATATGGTACTGTTATTGCGTGCAAGTTAGCAATAAAGAAAAAACATTCGTTATTTTTTTGAAGTTCAACAAACTGCTTAATTGCGCCTATATAGTTTCCTATGTGAAGTTTTCCTGTTGGTTGTATACCAGATACAACTCTCATATTTTTATTTTATACTTCTATTATAACAGGAATTATAACTGGTTTTCTTCCTGTTTTGCTATATAAGAATTTTTCTAAATTATTTTTTATATTATTTTTTAAATATGCCCAATTAACAACTTTACCAGATAGTGTATATTTTTCTATTGTATGAATAGTTATTTTTCTGGATTCTTTTAGAAGGTCTTTTGACTCTCTTAAGTATACAAAACCTCTTGATATAATATCTGGAGAATTTTTAACTTTTCCTGTGTTTTTATCAACAATTGTTATTATTACAAATATTCCTTCTTTTGCCAACGTTTGTCTATCTCTTATAACTACATCTTGTAGACTTTCACTTCCTAGTCCGTCTATCATTACAACCTCGACGTTTGTATATTGCTTTTCTAATTCTATTTTATCCTTGTATAGTCTTACACAATCTCCATTTTCAGCAACAACTATATTGTTTTCTGGTATACCTTTTTCTATTGCCAATTCTTTGTGAGCAGCCATCATCGAGTACTGACCATGAATTGGTAGGAAGAACTTAGGTCTCATTATTTCTATCATCTGGCCTAATTCTTCTTTCCTTCCATGTCCTGAGGCGTGTATATCCATCATTTTATAATGGTACACTTTAGCGCCCTGCTTCAAAAGATTATCTTTTAACATTTGCACTGATCTTTCATTGCCAGGTATTACAGAAGAAGAAAATATTATAGTGTCATTTTTATGTATTCTTATGTATCTGTGCTCTTTTGTTATTATTTTCATTAAGGTTGCCTTTTCTTCTCCTTGAGCGCCTGTGCAGATTATTGTTATTTTTTCATCAGGATAATTATTAACCTGGTCTGATCTTATAAATGTTCCTTTTTTTGCTTTTACATAGCCTAATTTTTTAGATATTTCAATATTCATTCTCATTGTATGACCTTCAATGATGACTTTCCTACCATACTTTTCTGATAAAGTTATTAACTGCTGTATTCTATTAATTAAAGACGCAAAAGTTGCTGCTATTATTCTTGAGTTTTTTCTTTGAATAAATATTTTTTCAAGGTTTTCAAAAATTGCTTTTTCAGATAAAGAATGGCCTTCCTCCTCAGCACCTGTCGAATCTGACATTAAAAGATGCACACCTCTTTGTGATAGTTCTTTTAATTTATTAAAATCTGTTGGCTCGTCATACATTGGAGTTTCATCAAACTTAAAATCTGAGGTATGCACAATATTACCAACAGGGGTTTCAATAAAAAGTCCCATATTATCAGCTATTGTATGCGCTTGTTTAAAAAACTCAAAAGAAAAAACTCCAAGTCGGACAACATCACCCTTTTTAATAACTTTTAATTTTAGTCTTGGAAGGTTTTCAAAATCTTCATGTCTTTTTCTTATAATTCCGGCTGTTAAATTAGAAGCAAATAGAGGGGGATTGCCAAGTTTTTCTATTAAATAGGGTAGCGCCCCTATATGATCATAGTGACCATGAGTGAAAACAATCCCTCTTATATTTCTTAATTTATTTTTAAGATAATTTACATTTGGAATTACAAAATCAACTCCAGGCATATTTTCTTCTGGAAATCCAAGGCCAGTATCTACAATTACTATATCGTTTCTATGCTCCAAAACCATCATATTTCTACCAACTTCTCCAAGTCCTCCCAAAGGAATAATTTTTATAAAATCTTTGGTTGGTTGAGTATTTCTTGGCGTCATCATAGTTTTTAATTTATAATTTTGTGCCGGGAGTGGGATTTGAACCCACACGGGATTGCTCCCACTAGGCCCTGAACCTAGCGCGTCTGCCAATTCCGCCACCCCGGCAATTTTTGTTAACAAGTAAAATGGAAGGAGTTCATACCTTTTATATTAATTAGCAACCTATTTTTTGTTGTAAATTTTAACCAAAAACAATCTTACTTTTTTAATGATCTTTTTTCTTTAATATACCAATTTGCTATGTCATTGAATTTTTGTTTTGAATCAAATATATTAAAGCCCGATGTGTTTTTTATGTTTTTATTAACATATATTTCCAAAGGCAAACTGTACAAAAATACAGCAGGTATGTCTTCCAAAATAATGTTTTGCAGGTTTTCTAACATTTCTTGTCTTTTTGCTTCGTCAACTTCAGTTCTTATTTTTTCTAAAAGTTCATCTGCTTTTTTGTTTTTATAGTTTGCTATATTCAATCCAGGATCATATATCTGTGTTGAGTGCCAAAAAGGATAAGGATCTGGAATTTTTGAAAGCGATTGCCCGTATAATAGCATTTCATAATCCCTTCCTTTTATTACATTATTATATATTTCTGATTGAGTATATTTTTTAATTTCTACTTGAAAACCAAGGTTGCTCAAATCATTCGCTATTTGACCTGCAACTTTGGAGAATATATCATCGTCAACAATTGATATTGATAATTTTACCTCTTTTATTTTAGGTTCTTCCTTACAGAATTCGTTAAGTTTTTTTATTGTTGCAGCCCCCGTACTTCCTGTTCCTTTTGTATAACCATAAGGCTTCAAAACTTCGTCAAAAAATTTCTCTTGAAATCTTGTCACGGCTTCTTTTGTCTTTTGCCCAAAATAACCAGTCACTTCTCCTTCAGGATAAATTGAAGGATCTTTAGCAAGACATTGCTGCAAAAATTTTACATCTTCTCCCTCAGAACCAACTTGAAGTTTTCTTGTAAATTCAAAAGACTTTTTCTCAATTACTTTCACAAGTTTTCCATCTACTACTTTAAAACCTGCTTTTTCAAGAATTTGGCGTGCTTCATCTGGATTGTATTCATATTTTATTTCTGGTCCTTTAAAGCCGTAAAATTCAGGTATAATAGGGGAGGTTATTTTTATGGCCCTTCCTTTAAAAATATCATTTATTATTTTATCTATGTTTATTACTTTTGCTATTGCTTCTCTTACTTCTTTTTGTTCTAACACATCATTTTTCTGAGGATTTAAAAACAAGGCAAAATATCGTGGCATATAAAACGATAATAATTTATAGTTTTTGCTTTCAATTTCTTTTGCGTTTTCAATAAAAATATTTTGGCTTACATCTATTTGTTTTGATTTTAATGCTTTTTTAAGGTTTTCTTCGCTGTCAAAAAATACAAATGAAATTTTGCTTATAAAAGGTTTCTTACCATGGTAATCATTGTTTGCAACAATATCAAGCGACCTCAATTTTCCTATGTTATCAATATGTATTTCTTTAAATTCATAAGGACCTGAACCTATTGCTTCTAAATTAAATTTTGCCAAAAGAAAATCTTGAGGAGAAATATTATCCCAAATGTGTTTCGGAATTGGTTTGAGGTCTGCTAATCTCTCCAAAAAAGGAGCATATGGCATTTGGAGTTTGAAAATAAAGGTTAATTCGTCTTTTTTTTCAACAGAAACTCCTGTCAAACTGGTAATTAAAGGGCTTTTATACTCTATGTTTTGTATTAATTTTACTGTAAATATTACATCATCGGCTGTTATTGGTTCACCATCATGCCATTTTAAATTTTTCTTTAGTTTTACCTCATACAATTTTCCACCTTCTTTTACTTCAACTTTTTCTGCCAGATCTCCTTTTATACTTCCGTCTTTTTCGTATTTTAACAAACTTGCGAAAATTAAGTTTGTTAAGTCTTTATCAATTTCTTTTGATGACGCTAACACAGGGTTTATAAAACTTGGGCCACCAACATAACCTATTGATATTTGGCCCCCTCTTGCAGGATAAGATTCTGTGACGCTTAAATATAACTCATTAAAAAATATTATCCCAGAAAATATAGTAAATAATAGTAAAACCGAAAGCGTCGTTTTCTGTTTTTTTGTTAAAGAACCAAGTATTCTTTTCACCTTAGTTAAAAATGCTAAAAAACTGCTTAAAATACCAGATTTTTCAGATTTATCTGTCATAAAGATTTTTTTATAGTATTAATTTAAGTAGTGACAGAAATATAAAAGCACCTGCGAAAAAAGAAGACATATAAAATAATATTTTTTCGAATCCTCTCAGCGTAGAGTAAATGTTTCCTTCTCCTCCAAAACCACTTCCAAGTGCTGCTCCTCTTTGCTGCAAAAGTATAGAAACTATTAAGAGCGAGGCAACTATAATTATTGAAATAGACAGTATATCCATTTATTTTATTTATTTTTTAATGGTAAGGTGAAAAAAGTGCTTAAAATCCATACTATTAATGTTGTGTAGAACAATGGTATTATACCTTTAATGTCTAATAGGTCTGGGAAGAAAAGTTCCAAAAGCCATACCATTGCCATATTTATAACTATTGTAAAAAGCCCAAAAGTTATAACCCTTAAAGGCCATGTTATAAGTTTTAAAATTGGTTTTATTATCGTATTTAGTATACCAAAAACAAAACCTATTATCAAGAGAGATTTAATGTTTCCTGTAAATATTACTTCATCAATTATCTGATTTGCTATCCATATGCCTAAAGCGCCAGCAATTGTGTTTAAAATTATCCTCGCCAACACATTTTTAGCTATTTTTTAATGCTATCAAATTAAAAAATAAACGTCAATCTTTTATAATATTTTTCTCTCTTATTTTAAAGTGAAGTTTTCTGGAGAATCTGTGGGATTCATCTCTTATATGTAATATCATTCTTCTTACTTCATCTGGCATATCCTTTAATAAAATAGATGTTTTTTTATGAGGTACAAACAATTCGTTTTTTCTTTTTGCTATGGCAGAGATTAAAATTTTGTTTTCTAAATTATATTTTTTTAAGACTTCAATACCTACTCCTAGTTGTCCCTTGCCACCGTCTATTATTATTAAATCAGGCAAACCCCATTCTTGGTGTTTAAATCTTCTTTCTAAAACTTCTTTTATCATTCCAAAATCATTAGGAGTTTGCAAGGTTTTAATTTTAAATATTCTGTAATCTTTTTTGGATGGCAGGCCATTTACAAAACATACCATAGAACCTGTGGCCATTTTTCCTTGTATGTTTGATATATCATAACCTTCAATTCTTTTTACTGGTTTTTTTGTTTGGAAGAGTTCTTGTAGATATTTTTCTATTTTTTGATAATCTTTATTGCCTTCTTTCTTTATATCATCTAATTTTATAACTTGAGCGTTTTCCATTATTTTTTCAAGCGCTATTAAAGCGTCTCTTAATTCTATTGCTTTTTCAAAATTTTGAGATTCTACTGCTTTTTTCATCTGTTTTCTTAGTTGGTTTATTACGCTCTTGTACCCTCCTTCCAAAATTTTAAATATTGTTTTAACATTCTTTTTGCAAGCTTTTTTAATTTCGCTTTCTTTTGTTTTTGAGGATTTATCTTTTATTTTGCAGTACTCGCATTGATCTATGTAATACCAAGAGCAGGGAGTTTTTCTGTTTAAGGGGCACATTCTATAAGGAAAAATTTTTCTTAAAAAATGCAAAACTTTTTTTAGCGATTTTCCTTCCACAAACGGTCCTGTAATTTTTTTGCAGTTGTTTTTTATTTTATCTGGTTGGTGGGTTATTAATATGGTTGGAAAATCATCTTTTGTATATCCTACATAAAAATAATTCGAACTATCTTTAAGCATTACATTAAATTTTGGCAGGTATTTTTTTATTAGTTTTGATTCCAATATAAAAGCTTCTACCTCAGAATCTGTTTCAATAAAAGAAATTTTTTCTACTTTATCAGCAAAAAGTGAATCTCTGAAAGATTTTGTTTGAAAATGATCTTTTACTCTTTTTCTTAAGTTAGCAGCCTTTCCTATATATAATATTTGCCCTTTTTTATCTTTAAATATATAAACTCCTGGTACTTGGGGAAGGTTTTTAATTTCGCTTTTCTTTACATCTTTCATAATTTTGTTAGTTTATATAATATAAATTTTACAACAATTATAGAAAAGAAAATAGGAAAACTAGTTTAATTTTATGGATGTTATAAAAATAAGAGGAGCAAGAACACACAACTTAAAGAATATTAACTTGGATATACCCAAAAATAAGTTGGTTGTTGTGGTTGGGTTGTCAGGTAGCGGTAAGAGCTCTCTTGCTTTTGATACTTTATACGCTGAAGGTCAGAGAAGGTATATTGAAAGTTTGTCTTCTTATGCAAGGCAGTTTTTGGGCGTTATGCAAAAGCCAGATGTTGAAAAAATTGAAGGTATTACCCCTTCTATTGCAATAGATCAAAGAAAGTCTTCTCATAACCCTCGTTCTATAGTTGGCACGGCTACAGAGGTATACGATTATTTAAGACTTTTGTTTGCTCGTGTGGGAAAGGCTTTTTGTCCTGTGTGCAACAGAGAACTTACTTCCCAAACAATAGATAATATAGTCGACAAAATAACAAAACTTAAAAAAGATAAAGAAATTTTAATTTTGGGGCCGGCAGTAAAAGGCAAAAAAGGTTTCCATAAAGATATTTTAGAAGAGATTAAAAGGCAAGGCTTTTTAAGAGTAAGAATAAACAAAAAAATTTATACTTTAAAAGAGGCGCTTGATTTAGAAATAAACAAGAACAAGAGAACAGATATAGAAGTTGTTGTTGATAGAATTATTTTAGAAGATGAAATTGATTTAATGAGGATAAGAGATTCTGTTGAGACTGCTTTGAAAATAGGAAAGGGTTTTATGTTGGTTTTGCAGGATAACAAAGAATATATTTTTAGTGAAGTTTGCGCCTGCCAAGAGCACAATATTTCTTTTCCAAACATAGAGCCACGCCTTTTCTCTTTCAACTCTCCTTATGGAGCCTGCCAAGAATGTCATGGTCTTGGAGAGAAATTAGAAATAGATCCAGAATTGGTTGTACCAGATAAAAATCTTTCAATAGAAGAAGGTGCTATTGTGCCATGGTATAGGGCTTCTCATAAAATTGGAAGACAGGGTTATTTTTGGTGGGTTTTGTCTAATTTATCTGAAAAATATAATTTTTCTTTATCAACTCCTTTTAAAAATTTGCCAAGGAACATTCAGGATATTATTTTGTATGGTGACGGCGAGTTTGAGGGTGTTATACCAAGTTTAGAAAGAAGATATTATGAAACAGACTCTGAAGCAACAAAAGAAGAAATAAGTCAATATATGATTGAAAAGAAATGTAAAAGGTGCGAAGGAAAAAGATTGAGAATGGAGGCTTTATATGTTAAAGTGGCAGGAAAAAATATTTACGAAGTTTGCTCTTTATCAATAGATAAATGCGAAGAGTTTTTTAAAAAAATTAAATCTGGCTATTTTACAAAAGAACAGCAAAAAATAGCAGGGCCTATTTTAAAAGAAGTTTTAAACAGAATAAGTTTTATGAAAGATGTTGGCTTGGGATATCTTTCTTTGAACAGAAAAATAGGAACTTTATCAGGTGGAGAAGAACAGAGAATAAGATTGGCAACTCAAATAGGAATAAAACTTACTGGAGTTTTGTATGTTTTAGATGAGCCTTCAATTGGTTTACACCCAAGAGATCAAAAAAAGTTAGTTGACGCTTTGAAAAATTTAAGAGATCTTGGCAATACTGTTTTGGTGGTGGAGCATGACCCTCTTACAATAAAAGAAGCGGATTTTATTATTGAAATAGGGCCTGAAGCAGGTGAGAAAGGTGGCGGAGTGGTTTTTGCAGGTCCAATTAAAGAATTTCTTAAAAAAGACACAATAACAACAAGATATTTAAAAAGAAAGGAAAAAGTTTTTGTCCCAAAACCTGAAAAACCTAATTTAGAAAAGTTTTTAATAATTAAAGGCGCAAAAGAAAACAATTTGAAAAATATAACCGTAAAATTTCCGTTAAAAAATTTTATTTGTGTAACAGGTGTTTCAGGATCTGGTAAGAGCACTCTTGTAAATGATATTTTAGTGAAGGCTTTAATGAAATACTTTTATAATTCAAAAGAAATGCCGGGCAAACACGACGAAATTTTAGGAATTGAAAATATTGAAAGAATAATTGTGGTTGATCAATCTCCAATTGGAAGGACCCCAAGATCAAACCCCGCAACTTACACCGGCGTTTTTACTTTAATAAGAGAAGTTTTTGCTAATACAAGGGAAGCGAAAATAAGGGGATACAAGCCAGGAAGATTTTCTTTTAATGTTAAAGGCGGCAGATGTGAGGCATGTGAAGGGCAGGGCGAAAAGAAAATAGAAATGTACTTTTTGCCAGATGTTTATGTGAAATGTTCTGAGTGTGATGGTACAAGGTATAATAAAGCAACTTTAGAAATAGAATACAACGGAAAAAACATTGCTCAAGTTTTGGATATGTCTGTTTCTCAGGCAATAAAGTTTTTTGATAATATTTATCCGATTAAAGAAAAATTAAAAGTTTTAGAAGATGTTGGGTTAGGGTATATTAAACTTGGGCAGTCAGCAACTTCATTGTCAGGAGGTGAGGCGCAAAGAGTAAAGTTGGCAACAGAGTTATCTAAAAAAGGAGAGGGGAATGTTTTGTATGTTTTAGACGAGCCAACAACAGGTTTACATACACACGATGTTAAAAAGCTTGTTTTTGTTTTGAGAAGATTGGTCGAAAAGGGCAATACTGTTATAGCGATAGAGCATAATTTAGATTTTATTAGAAACGCTGATTGGATAATTGATTTAGGACCAGAAGGAGGAGAGAAAGGAGGCGAAATAATATTTGAAGGAACACCAAAAGATATCCTCAAATGCAAGAAAAGCTGGACAGGTAAGTTTTTAAAAGAATTTTAATTATATTTAGTGCTAATTCTAAAACTTTTTAATGTCTTTTATTTTAAGTTCATTTTTCTAATAACTTACTTTTTATTATCCAATTTGCTAACCTTATTATTCTATCGCTATAATTTGATTTCACATCGTATCCTAATTCTTCCACTTTTTTTCTAACAGTGTCTTTACTTATAGTATTCTCTAAAATTCTTTGTATATATTCTCTCTCGTGTAGTCTTATACTATAACGTCTCCTTATTTTTTTCATCTATTATTTTGTCTGATGTAAATTTATTTATAACTGCTATACATGATGCAGCAGCCCTAATGGGCAACGAGAAAGTCCTAACTTTAGCTTCTTTATAAAGTTCTTTATATAATTCAAGAGCATCTTTTTTAAAGCCATCTATAATTTTTTTATATTCTTCGTCTATGTTTATATTTTTATCAGGATTATCTTTTATAATATTTTTAATTCTCTCTTCCATATTAATTCTTATACTTGTGCGGCCAAACCCTTCCTTAAAGAGAGAGTTAATGAATTCTTCTATTATAATTTCACCTATCCTTATGTATATATCTTCTCTTTCTCTCTTAAGTCTATTGTATATATCTTTTCTTTCTCTTTTAAGTCTATCTTTTTCCATTTCGCTTTGCGTGTTTTTTGCGTTTGTTTGGATATTTTCTTTTTCCTTGACAACCATATGTTTTAGTTATATGCTTTATTATAAAAAATTTTTTTTAAATTTTATATGGTTAATGAAAAATTTATATTATGAAAGAAACATCGAGATACGAATTAAATATTTCTAATATTATATATAGTAAAAAAAATAAATTAGAGAAAGAACGCAGAGAATTTATAAAAAGAATGTTAGATAGAGCCGATTCACATTTTAAGTTAAATATGGGAGAATTTGTAAAGCAAAGAATCTTAGAAGAAGCTCTAAGCGTTTATAATAGTTTAGGGGTGGTGCCTCCAGAGGCACAAGAAAAATGGCGTGAAAGGGGAATTATAGTTAAAAAGCCTCCACAATTTTCAAAATCAGCGAAATCTTTTTATTCTGTGTATAAGATTTTAAAAAAACAATATGGTATTAGTGACGAGAAGTTTAATAATTTTTATAATTTCTTAAAGAGTTATAATGAATATAATAAAGGTTTTCACTCTAGCATGGGAGTTCTCATAAAACAAATTGAAAGGTGGTTGAATGAATATTATTTATCGCACAGAAGAAAAAGATCTAGAGAAAAAACAGAAGAAAAAGATTTAGAAAAAGAGTAGTAAAAAAGGAATAATTTTATCGAAGTTTCTATTTTTCTTATTTTTCTGCCTTTAGTATTGATTTTATAAGTTCGAGATAATTAGTTTTTATTTCTTTTAATTTATAATTATAATTTTTAATTATGTCGTTTATTTTTTCTATTGTGCTATTGTCTATTTTTATTTTATTCTCTTTTTCTAAAATTGCGAGAATTATTAAGAGAAATAGTTCTTGTCGTGTCGCATATTTTTTAATTTCAGGATTAGTTGACAATTTTCCATATATTTCAATAATCTCGGGTGCATAATTTTTATATATGGTATCTATGTCATCGTTATAATTTAATCCTTTCTTGATAACCTCTTCTAAAAATTATTTATACAAACTTTTCACCTTTTTTACGTTTTCTGGAGTATTAATATTATATATCTTCTTCAGGGTTATTATTTTTTACCTCAAAATTGAATCCTCCCCTTCTCATATCTGTAATTATTTCTATTATATTGTTGCAATCAAATCTTCACGCCTCATAATATAGCACTTTCTTATTTATTATTTGTTCTACGATAATTGAGGAATGATGATTTCTACTCTTTTAATGATACATTTGTTGTTTGGGAAATTTTTTTGCTATTTTCTTTGGACTATTTTCATCTATTATTAAATTTCTGGAATTTTTTCTTTTATATCTTTATTATTTTATAGGGCATTTGTCGTGGTCATGAGGTTTGGCTGGGCAGTATTTTCTTCCGTATTCTATAACCCTTAAAGAAAAATCTCCCCATTCTTTTTTTGGTATTATTTTCATAAGATCTTGTTCTATTTTATCAGGATTAGTATTTTTAGTTAAACCCCAAAGGCGGGTTAGTCTTTTAACATGCGTGTCAACTGCTATTCCTTCTGTTTTACCAAATCCTGAGTATAAAACTATATTTGCTGTTTTTCTGGCAACGCCTTTTAATTTTAATAAATCTTCCATATTGTCTGGCACTTTACCGCCGAATTCTTCAAGAATCATTTTTGCGCTTTCTTTTATAAACCTTGCTTTGTTTTTGTAATAGTTTATAGAACTTATGTCTTTCTGAAGTTGTGAGAGGGGAGCATTTGCGTAACTCTCTATTGTTTTATATTTTTTAAATAGCTTTTCTGTTACCTCGTTTACTTTTTTATCTGTTGTTTGCGCAGAGAGTATTGTTGCTACAAGCAGTTCCCAAGGATGTGAAAAATTCAACGCAATTTTAACTTCTGGGAATAACTCTTTAAGTTTTCTAATTATTTTTTTGGCTTTGATTTTTGCGTCCATGGGTTTTAGTTTTTTTAAGATGAAGTCTTTTTTATTTTTTAATCATATTGACAAAAATTTTTGCTTTTAATATATATATCTATATCACTCCAATAATTAGAGTGATAAATTTTAGCGCACCATTCTTTGAGGGCGCGCTCTCAATAAGATTAACTCAATACATTA
The DNA here is from genome assembly GCA_002923395.1 of bacterium HR34. Taxonomy (NCBI): domain Bacteria; species bacterium HR34. The sequence goes on from BEIK01000012.1 coordinate 12,461, forward strand.
TAATTAACATAAAAACATATGAAAATAAAGCCAATTTTAGATCACATATTAATAGAACCACTTAAAGAAGAAGAAAAAACAAAATCAGGTATATTAATTCCAGACACTGCTGAAAAAGAAAGGCCAGAACAAGGAAAAGTTTTGGCAGTTGGTCCTGGTAAAATTGGGAAAGATGGAAAACCAGTACCTTTGAGTGTAAAAGAAGGCGATAAAGTTATCTTTTCAAAATATGGTCCAACTGAAATAAAAATAGGGGATAAAGAATATCTAATAGCAAAAGAGGATGATATTTTGGCAATAATAGAAGATTAATTTAACCTAATTTTCTCTATAATTACAATTAAATTTTAAAACTATGGCAAAACAAATATTATACGGAGAAGAAGCAAGAAAAAAGCTAAAAGCAGGAGTGGATGCAATTGCCAATGCTGTAAAAGCAACTCTCGGTCCAAGAGGAAGAAACGTTGTTTTAGATAAAGGTTTTGGCGCTCCGACAATTACAAATGATGGTGTTTCAATAGCAAAAGAAATAGAAATTGA
>BEIK01000013.1 GCA_002923395.1 bacterium HR34
TTTAGTAAATGTGTTAGATTTTCCAACATAGAATAAATCATCAGTGGCATCAGCTAAAACTGTGTAAGCTGTGCCATAAGAGGCGTTAGCTTCAGAAGTCACATCATTGTAGGTTGTTCCATTGAAATAATAGACAGTGTCAAAACTTTGAGAAGACATGATAGTTAAGTTTTGAATTGGTGCAGTTGTTCCTATCCCTACTCTCCCATCATTCCTTACATACAGCAAACTTGTTCCATTGCTATTCTGAACATTTAATGCTGCTGTTGTGTTGTCTGCTGTGCTTCCCTTGATTATTGTATTGCCTACTGGATCAATGGTAAGGTCGCCTGATGAAGTGGTTAACAAAGGAGTTGTAATTGATGTTGAGAAAATTGTGTTATTTGAGAAAGTCCAGTTGCCGCTTATTGTTTCATTTTCAGAAATATCTGCGAAAGCTGATTCTAACTTTCCGCCAAGTTTTTCTGCTTGAAATGCCTGAGGAACAGCATTAATTGGTTTTGAAGGGCATAAAGTTTCATAGGTAGGCGTACCTGTTGTAGTGCCACCAACAGATACTCTTAAATATAAGTTGTCTTGAAAGAAATTTACGTTAAGTGTGGTTATTGATCCCAACACAGCGTTAAACAAACCATTTTTTACATTTATACCTTGAAAATTTTGATTTTCATGAACTTCACTCCATAATACCGTACCACCTGTTGGACAGGCGCTTGAATCTACTATTTCAAATTTGAAATTATAATTTCCATCTGCAACTGGTATTCCAGTAGAATCTGTAAGCTTACCCTGATAATTTATAGTTTTGTTTATGCCGGCGGCTGAAAAAGAAATTTGCCAGTATAAAAGCAACGGTAAAATAATAATCGCTAATACCAATAAAATCTTTGCGCTAATATTTATAACTATATTTTCTTTTTTGTTTTGGGGCCCCTCCATAAAATATAGGCTTACTTTATTTTAATAATTAAAGGAATGTAATTATCTCCATCTAAATTAAAACCTCCTTTAGCACCAATATATGGGTTACTCTTCTGATTTATATAATGTGAATTCGGGTTTTTATAAAACAATAAAATCGAGGTAATAAAAATAATTAGCCCAAACACAAGCAAAGGATAAATGGCTTTTTTAATTTTTAACGCTTGGAATAATTTGGTATTTGTAAAATCATCGCTATTTCTACCGACCGATAACTGAGGTAAACTATTAATTTTTTTTATTATAGAAAGTTTTTGGTCCCTGCTAAATTTATTACATTTATCTGATAGCAAGTAATTCTCAAAACTCTTAATATCACACAAGTAATTTTTACCAACTTTAACGCCATATAATACTCCTTTCCTTATAAGCAAACCTAAATGATCTCTTGTGTAGCCAGAGATTTTAGATAAATCAGAAAGAGAAATAAATTTTTCATCTATTATAACCATATATATCGTTTTTACGATATTAGTATATTTTATAGCATCGAAAAAATATAGTCAACTAAAAATAGATTTTTAACCGCTTCAAAAGAATTTGAATTTCTTTTGTTATGTATGTTACGAGGTTTTCCTCTAAAAAGATATCTTGGTTTATGAATCCATAACCTTCCAACTTAATTGCATCAGTTTCATGGCTTTTATATCCACGCTTGCTTGCCTTAATTTTATATTTACCATTACCAACTAGAAAGAAATACCTACCATCTTTTGATATTAAAGGATTTATCTGGCTGTAATTTTCACTATTCCACAACTCCCAATCCTTCTTACTTTCATTATAATAAAAAAGTTCCACTTTTACTTCATTTAACGAGTACTTAAGATCACGATGTACTCCATAGATTTTAGCATGTGGGACAACGTGAAGTTTAAAGTCTTTTTTTATAGTTTCATCACCATATACTAAAAAAATTGTAGCATTGAAAGTTCCATTTTTATTTAAAACGATATCTACACTATAAGCATTATTTTTGGGATCGTAACTTAAAAAGTAGTATTTATTACTTAAAAACAAAATCGCAAAATCTGGCTTATCGTATTTTATAAATTTTTCGTCTATTATTATTCTTAAAAACTCATTATCCAAAAGAACTATTTCATTGTTATTTATATCAAAATCATTAAACATTAATTCTCCTGTCGGCAAAAAATATATTAGGTCAAGATAATTTATAAAATAATCTCTCAAGGCTTTTTGAGGAGTAATTTTAGATGGAGGCGGAATTTCAATGTTTGGTAAAGTGCCAGTCTCTTCTCTTGTTGTCGGTTTGCTTTCTTCAATAAAATAATCAAAATAAGCAGAAACTCCAGAAGACAATTTACCATCATAAGACGCAACAAAAATTGTATAATAATATCTATTTCCGCTCTTAACATTAAAATCGAAAAAGGCACTTCCTTTACCCCTATACACGATGGTATCTTTTTCTATAGATGTTGGCATTTTATTTACGCCCCTTACAACAATAACTTCTTGAAAATTATATTCTGGGTTTCTCCATAAGACAAATAGCGATTTACCAATTTTAAAAATTTTAAGATCTAAAACGTTAGGAATTATTTTATATTCCAGCGGTAATGTTTTAAAGGAATATACACTAGAAATAGAAGTGCCAAAAGGCTTTCTATATTCAACTAAAAAATAATATTCTTTATTTGACTCAAGATCATCCAAAACAATTATGTGTTTTTTTGAATTAAAACTTTCTTTAATATTAGAAAGATTGTCGGGGGAATCCCCATATAAAACTGAAATTGAAGATTCATATCTAGAAGTGAACTCTAAAACAGCACTATCGCTTGTTATTGATAATATCTTTAAAGAAGGTTCAAAAAGATAGTCGTATTTATAATTACTTCCTATTGGAAGTGTTCCTCCCCCTTCACTACTTCCTTGTTCTGGGCCTGAAATATAAAGCTTAACATCAACCGAATCTGAAACACCCAAAGCGGTTAATGGCAAAACAATCATTAAAATTAAAAAAAAAGCCTTTCTCATAATTTTAATAAGCGAGAGCAGAAATTGTTATAGTTGCTGTATATAAACCATCTGGCTGAATATTATTTGACCCAGATTCTGCTCTAAATTTTAAGGTTGTAATGCTACCAGAAGAATTTGTTGGAGAAGATAAACTTGCTATAAGAATTTCATTTGTTCCATTAAAACCCCTATAGCAATTCCCTGTGTTTGTCCCAACACCACATGAACTGCCATTGTCTTTAAAAGCAATAATAACATCGTTACCTTGAGGAGAAAAGCCAAAGGCTGATGAATTAGATGCTACAGACCAAAAAGAAGGGGTTTGTGAAAAATCAGAAAAACTATACGAGCCAGATTGTAAAGCAGGAGTTGAACTTGCTTTTACTTTAAGTTCATAACCGGTTGGGCTATCTGTAAGTATGGTAATATCAGTACTTCCATTGGCAACACCTCCTGTAACACCCCCTATGTTTGGCAATAAAGACACAGAGCTTGATGATATTGACATAGAAATAAAACTCGTTGTTTTTTGCCAAAATCCTGCTTTAATTTTGTAAGATGCCGAAGAGATATTTTCTATTCCGAATTCCCCAACTGTATCATTTACTTTGTAGTTAACCGAAGAAGACTCTAACCCACCTGATCCTATCACGTCGTCGGTAATTTTATAAGAAGCACTTTGCATTTGAGAAAATGCGCTACTCAACGGATAAAGAAAAACTAAAACCAGAGCTATTAATAAATTTTTTGTTTTTAATATTTTCTCTGCTTTTGCCATTATTATACATTTCTTTTAAGATACTTGTATTTATTTTTTGAAAGTTATTTGTATTTTAGAAAATACAAACCTCCACAAAATATATATAAGGATTAAAACGCCGCCAATTATAGCAAGTATATTAAAAGGAATTACAAAAAAACTTATCTTTTTGGTTTCTGTAACTGTATTGTCTCCCTCTTGATGCTCTAATATAAGATTTGCTGTATATTTTCCAAATGCCAATTTAGGAGTCCAAAAAACTTCCCTTTTCCTAGCAGAATCTGGCAAAACAAAATAATCATCAACGTTAACAACATCAACTTTACTGCCTATTAAATTATAAATTTCTATAAAACCTTTTGGCTTAAGATGAACATTCCCTTTATTGGTAAAAACAAAAGAAAATTTTATTGGATTATTAGTAAAATAAATTGATTTATCGGATGAAAAATCTGTTAAATACCCTTTTTCCAAAACATCTCCCTTAACTTTAATTAAAAACAAAGACCCTATTCTAGAAACTATAGAAATAGTATCTACATTTTCAGATTTTTGGGGTATTGTGGCTACAAACACTGCTCCATATTTTCCTCCTGGTTCAGCGTTCTCAGGCACACGAACAAAAACCTTAAACCTAATCTCATCACCATGTTTTAAAGTAAACTTATCAACTTCTGGTTTGATCCAGCCTTTAGCAGAAAATGGAGATGTTCCTTCACCATAGAACTTAATTGGATCCTCTAAATTGTAAGTTCCTGTAAAATCTTCTACTTCAACTTTAAAATTCTGAGTTTTACCGGTTCTATTAGCTACTGTAATTACCTTAACTGTTTCATCGCCAGGAGATGCTTCCACTTCCCATCTTGGAGGAGATAAAACAATATCATTTCTCACATCCATATTGCTATAATTCACAATCTCATAAGCAATAGCATTTGGTGAAACAAAAAATAAAAATAGTAATACGAAAGTGAAAATCTTTGCCACTCTTAAAATCATTTCATTTTAAAATTTTATAAAGTTGTAGCTGTCCCTATAATGGTAGCGCTGTATGTTCCGCTTGGGACAAAAGCATTAGTGCCTAAATCTACTCTAAGCTTTATTGTTGTTGGTGTACCAGAAGAAGGTGTCTCAGAAGTACTTCTTGCAACAGTAATATCTGTTGTAGTAAAATTCAACCAACATTTATCAACTGCGTTAGTTGTCCCTGTGTTACAAGCACTTCCGTTATCAAGAAATAATTGTGCAGTATCTGAACCCTCTACACTATATCCAAACTCTGCATCGTTTGCTCCTACTGAAAAGTTAAAATCCGGGGTGCCAGCAGTAGCTGGAGTATAATCTGCTATTGAGTCTGATCCACTTTGAAGTGCAGGACTTGTTGACGCTTTTACTGCCAACGTATATCCCGCTGAATTATTGGTAGTAACCGTCCACGAAAAACTTCCTGTGGAAGAAGCTGTTCCCATACCGCCTATTGATGGCAAATTTACATCTGGAGGAGAAGATATTGCTATTTCTTCCGTAACCTGCAATGATACACCAACACTATCTGTGGCACTGACAGAATCTGTAATTTCTGGTTCTACAAAAAGAAAAACAGGATAAGAAGATATTGCTACTGCTAATAAAAGGCTTAATATTTTATTCATAGGTTTTTAATTCAATTTTTTAATTTTTTATATGATTATACAATTTTAACCAATGCAAAAACCGTGTCAAGATAACCGCACTATGTCTTTGAAACATATTTATTATCTTTAATATAAAACCTCCAAGGAATTTTTGACCAGTAAGAACCTGCGTAATCTATGCCAATTCTTGGACTTGCAACTATGTCTTTTTTACTAACTTTAACTCCTCTCTCTTCAAGCCAAATCCTTTTTGATAAAACTAAATCTTCTCCATAAAACTTTTTGTCTACTTTCAAATAATTGCAAAGTTTACCGGGACCGTTGGCAAGTTTGCAATCTCCATTATCAGGTTCTAATGCCCTTAACAAAACACATTCAGGACTTCCTGCTTTTCCTGTTGATATATTAAACTGCCAATACATACCATAAACTAAATAAATATAAATATGGCCTCCTATATAATACTCTGCTAAATTTCTTTTTGTTATCTTACCTCCAAAAGCATGGGAAGCCTTGTCTTTAGGGCCTATATAAGCTTCTGTTTCAACTATTTTGCCAACAATTAATTTTCCTCTATATTTTCTTACTATGTATTTCCCAAGTAAATCTTTCGCAACTAAAAGAGTGTTACGGGTGAAAAATTTTCTCCCCAATCTTTTTCGCATATTAGTTTATTTTTTTAAGAACGGTTCTCTTGTAAATATCGTAAATCTCTTGAACGGTAGTTGCTTGCTCAGGGCTTTTATCGTCTCGCCATCTGATAAACCTTGGGAAACGCAAAGCAAGACCTCCTGTTTTTATTTTATCTTGCGCCACTGTATGAACAGGAGAAATTGTTAATTCTGCGCCAGACACCTCCATTACAACCTGTGGCTCAAACCAAACATCAACCTCCATATTTGTTGAAACTAGTCTGTGTTTATCTTTTATTTTATATTTATCTAAAATTTCTGGAATGTTTTTTAGATCTTCGTCTGTAAATCCTGCTCCAACCTTTGTAAAAGAATAATATTTGTTTGTTTCTGGATCGAAAGCAGCAACCATCAAGGACCCATAAGTTCCAGCGCGCCTACCAGTTCCATACTCTCCTCCAATAACAACTAAATCAAAGGTGTCAGCCAACCCTTTAACATAATCTTTTTTAAATTTTATCCAAAGCCAGCCTCTTGTTCCTGCTTGATATATTCCTTCTGCGTTTTTTACCATTACACCTTCTGCTCCATAATCTATTGCTTCATCAAAAAAATTTTCTACATCAGAAATATCATTTGTTTTTATAAACTTTGAGAAATCGATAATCTCATTTTTATTAAAACTTTCTTTTAAAATATCTTTTCTTGTTTCTAACTCGATGCCTAAAAGAGATTTGTTGTTTTTGTAAATTATGTCAAACAAAAATATTTTAGTTGGTATTTTTTCTGCAAAAAGAGATATTTCATATTTTCTTCTTCTTTTCATTAATTCTTGGAAAGGCAAAAGTTCGTCTTTTTCTTTATCATAAGCAACAATCTCTCCTTCAACAATAACATTTTTGCCTTTAAAAGTTTCCTTAAGATTTTTAACAATTTCTGGAAATTGGTGAGTTATGTTCTCATGCCTTCTAGAATACAAAAAAACTTCTTCTCTACTCTTCATGTGCGCTTGTACTCTTTCTCCATCGTATTTATACTCAACTATCATATCTTGTGGTATATGCTTTTTTATTTCTTCAATATCAGCAACCCTTTGGGCTAACATCATTCTAATTGGCACTCCAGGTTCTGGTTTTATATTTTCTATTGCCTTTAAACCCTCTTTTGCCAAAATAAAAGATATTTCTCCCAAATCAGAAACCACATTAAAGGCATGTTCTATTTTTTCTTTGTTAGCATAAGTTCCTGTAAAGCCCTTTGAAAGGGCATAAATAAAAGTCATTTCAGCAACACCAAGACGCAATGTTCCCAAAACTATTCTTATAATGTATTTTGCTTCAATTGGGCTTACTTGTCTTATTAACAAAAAAAGATGTCTTAATTTATTATCCTGAGAGCCAGTGCCTGAAAAAGACGCTATTTGGAATAATTTGTTGTAAACATCTTCTATTGATAAATTTTTAGGTTTGTCTTCAATTTTCTCTCTTATCAATTTTGCAACAATACCCAAGTCGCCTGTCTTTTTAAACTCTTCCTCTGATAATTTTTTGAAAGAAGCATCGTCTCCTGTTATTGCTCTTAAAACAAGTTTTTCTGCTAAACCAAATTCTATGTTTTTATAATCAGGTCCAAGTTTACCTTGCAATAAATATGCTGTAATCTGAACTTCTTTTGGAGCGATTTTTGCCAAAAATTTTGCCAGAATATCTCTCATCTCTAAACTTGAGGAAGTTTTTTCTAAAAGTTCAAAAACTTGCGCCAATTCTAAAAAAGAGGTTTCCTTGTTTTTCATATTTATGAAATTTTAATTTTGTCTTTCATGAATGAAATATACTCGTCGATGTTTAAATGAGGCTTAAGTTTTAACAATTTTTCTCTTATTTTTTGCTTTTCACTATCTGATTTTGCTGAAAAATATTTAACTAAAAGTTTCCTCGTTTTTTCCTTGTTTTCTCTTTTTTGATCTAATTTCATTCTTCTTTTCTTGTAATATACTTTTGACATATATTTAAATTAGAGTAATATCATACTATTATAATACTTAAAAACTGAATTTAAAATCAAGTTTTATGACGCAATCTAATATAAAAATAGTAGCAACAATAGGCCCTGCAACAGAAAGCAAAAAAGCAATAAGAGAACTAATTAAGTTAGGTGTTAATGTTTTTAGGTTTAACCTAAAACACAACGATCTTAAGTGGCACAAAGAAAAGGTAATTTTAGTTAAAGAAGTTGCAAAAAGTTTAAATAGACGCATTGCTGTTTTAATTGATTTACAAGGCCCTCAAGTTAGGCTTTATATGCCGTTTGATAAAATTGAAGTTAAAATAGGAGAAGAAGTATTGTTTGATCAGAGTGTTTTTAAAGTTAAAAAGAAGGGGTTTTTTATAACTCATCCCCAGATTGTTAATTTTTTAAAACCCAATGATTTTTTTGTTGTTGATGATGGCAGATACTTTTTTCATTTAGAAAAAAGAGGTAATAAATTCGTGGCGGTATCTCATCAAAATTGTATTATTGAAAATAAAAAATCAATAAACTTTCCAGAGATAGATTTTTCTCTAAAAGCAATAACAAAAAGAGACGTTGAGGCAATAAAAATGTTAAGTAAAACTGATGTTGATTTTGTTGCCTTGTCTTTTGTGAGATATAAAAAAGATATAGATTCTCTTAAAAAAATAATGAAAAGATACGGTATGGAATGCTCAATAGTTTCAAAAATAGAAACTAGAAAAGCGATTGATAACTTAGATGAAATAATAGAAAACAGCGATGGCATAATGGTAGCCCGTGGAGATTTAGGCGTTGAATTGCCAGTTGAAAAAGTTCCTTTTTATCAAAAACTTATAATTAAAAGAACTCTTAAAAAAAATAAATTTGTTATAGCAGCAACTCAATTTTTGCAATCAATGATAAAAAACAGAGTACCAACAAGAGCAGAAATATCAGATATTGCCAACACTGTTTATGACTTAACCGACAGCATTATGTTATCTGGAGAAACAGCATACGGTGATTATCCATTTGACGCGGTAAAAATACTTCAAAAAACAATATCTTTTAATGAAAAATTAATAGACGATGACACAAGAAAAAGATTTGATTTTAAAGTAAAGGGATTGCAAGAAAGCGTTTGTGCATCTGCCTATGAAATGTATTTGAAAATGAAAGAAAATTTAAAATCTAGGTTGGCAGGATTTTTAATTTTCACAAGAACAGGGCAAACAGCAAAATTAGTTTCCAGATATCATCCTTTATTGCCAATTTTCACAATCACTCAAGATGAAAAAACAGCAAACTCGCTGGTGCCATATTTTGGAGTAAGAACTTTTGTTGATAAGAGAATGGCTAAAAAAGCAATAAACAACCTAATAATTAGAGAAAATATTAAAAAACTTAAAAGTAAAAAATTAGTTAAAAAGAATCAATTTTTAATAACTTTGCACGACGACATATGGGAACCAGAAGGAGGAACAACTACCATAAGAATAGTTAAAATAAAATAAAAATATGGAAAAAGAAAAAGCGAAAAATTTACATATTGAGCAATGGGTACAAGGGGACAAAAAAAATATAGAAGAATTAAAAGGAAACCCTATATTAATTGAGTTTTTCCAATTAAATTGCCCCGGTTGCTTCTTGTATGGTATACCAGAAGCAATAAAATTTTATAAATTGTATAGTAGCAAGGGACTTAAAGTTATTGGTGTCTCTACTGCTTTTGAAGATTTTGACAAAAACAATTTAGAAAATTTAAAGCTTTTGATAAACGAAAATAAAGTTATAGGCGCTCCAAAATTAATACTAAAAGAGAAGGGACTTGTTGAAGAAGATGGAGTTTTACCCTTTAAAATACCTTTCCCTGTTGGAATGGACGAAATAACCGAAATAAATGGATTTAAAATAGGAAAAACTTTTTATGAATACGGATTGCAAGGAACACCATCTGCTGTTTTAATAGACAAAGAAGGTTTTATTGCCCACAAAGTATTCGGCTACCATCCAAATTTAGAGGATATGATAAAAGAATTGCTTTAAACAAAACTCAACCATTTGTAGTATTTTTTAACCTTTGCTGTAACAACATCTTTGTAAAAACTTAAAATTTTTTCTGTAATCTGGCCAACTTTACCTTTATTTATTTTTTTGTTGTTTATTTTTAAAACTGGCATAATTTCGCAAGCAGTTCCTGCGAAAAATACCTCATCAGCCTGCAAAAGTTCCTTTTGGGAAATGTCTTTCTCCTGCACTTTATAACCCAAATCTTTTAACAACTCAATACAAGTTTTTCTTGTAATGCCAGGCAATACATACTTTTCTTTTGGAGTAAAAACTTTTTTATTTTTTACTATAAAAATATTCTCACCAACTCCCTCTGCAACAAAACCTCTGTAATCCAATAATAATGCCTCATCAAACTTTTTGTTGTGGGCTTCTATTGTTGCTATAACAGAATTTACATAATAACCGCACAATTTTGCTTGAAGTTCTGCTGAAAAAGGAGGCAACCTTTTGTATTTTGAAATTAAAACTTTTACTCCACTCCCTTTTAAATAAGATCCTTCAAATGGCACCGCAAAAATTCCAACTTCAACAGGAAAATTTTTTAGATATAGCAAAAAATGTTGACTTCCATAAAAAGCAATAGGTCTTATATAAGAATTTTTGAGTTTATTAACAATTAAAACTCTTTTTATTGCTTGTTCTAAAACTTTTTTTGAAAAAGGAATTTTTATATTTAGAATTTTTGCTGAGTTGAAAAACCTATCTAAGTGATCCTCAAGCCTAAATACCGCAACTTTACCATTATAAGTTTCATAACTTCTAATACCTTCAAAAACTCCTGTTCCATAATGAAGAGCATGAGAAGTAAAGGGAATTAAAGCTTTCTCGTGATTTATAATTTTTCCGTTAAACCAAACTTTTCCGTAATTCATTTTATGTTATTGTTTATCCAATTTAAATAATCTTTATTGCCCTGATTTATTTCAAAAGATACTATTTCTGACACTGTGTAGCTGTGCACTTTTTTACTCTTTTTTCTAACTTTTTATACAAAGATTTTTTGGTTTTGCAACAAGTAAACATTCTTTATCTTTTACAATTTTACCTTTCCACCAATAAAAAGATTCTATATTCTTCACAACGTTAACACACGCTGCTAACTTTTCTTTGACAAGAACCTCGGCTAATTTGCTGGCACCTTTTACAGGATGAGTTATTAAAACTACATATACATAATTAATAACTATCTATATTTACTGTTTAATTCTACAACTTTTTCACTTTCACCTTCCCCAAATTTTTTTATCGTCTCTCTTCCCTTTTCATCTTTTTTAGCTAAATAGGATATCTCAATAATATTTTCTTTTTCAAGTTTATTTATTATATCATCCAAATTAGCGTTCTCTATATTACCAAACTCAATTTTAATAGACCGGAGATTAACTCGTCCATTGTTAGCTTTAATAAAATCGATAATTTTTTTAGCAACATTACAATGAGTATTATCATCTTTAAAAACTTCTTTTATTTTTA
>BEIK01000014.1 GCA_002923395.1 bacterium HR34
TCCCGTCGGGGCCGCCGAATAGTTTGGTAATGTTGGAATTAGCAGATTGGTTTGAGAAAAATTAGATAGAGAAGCGAACCCCACAGAGGGGGTCGGGGAAGCTTTCCTGCCGACAGATTGGATATATTTTAAGGATAGATGCGCGCGTAGCTCAGTGGTTAGAGCGCTGCCTCGACACGGCAGAGGTCGTAGGTTCAAATCCTACCGCGCGCACAGGTAGGAATAGAAGTATTTTTAAAAATTTGAGATAATTATTTTATAAATGTAAATCAATTTATGATTCAATTAACTCCTGTTTTTTTATCTTTAATTGCGCTAACTGTTGTCTTTTATATTTTTTCTTCTAAAAGGAAAGCAAAGCCGTTGGTTTGTCCCCTAGGCCATGATTGTAACGAGGTTGTTACGAGTGAATACTCTAAATTTCTTGGTATTCCATTAGAGTATTTAGGTATGTTTTATTTTTCCTCTGTTGCTGCTGTTTATTCTTTTATGTATTTTACTGGCGGCGTGCATTCTTATTTATATTTCTTTTTAGTATTATTAAGCGGTATTTCTTTTGTTTTTTCTATTTATCTGCTTTCTGTACAAAGATTTATTCTTAAAAGTTGGTGCACGTTATGCCTTTTTTGTTCTAGTATAAGTATTTTGATATTGTTTTTTGTTTTGGCTTATCCAATGGGAGACATAAAAACTATAATTTTAAATAACTCTGAAATAGTTAAAATTATTTATTCTTCTGGTTTATCGTTTGGAATTGGTATAAGTTTGCTTTTAGATCTGTTCTTGTTTAAGTTTTTGAAGGATTTTAGAATTTCATTTTTTGAGAATTATATTTTGAAACTTGGATTTCAAATTTTATGGGTTGTTATTGTAATAGCAGGAGGAGGTTTAATAATGATGTATTACTTAATTAACAACTCAGATATATTTATTTTTAATTTTGTTGTTTTTCTTGTAATGTTAGTAGCGTCTTTTATTTTGACTCTTATTTCAGTACCGCAACTTATAAAACAATCGAACGGAAAAGATTACAATTTACTTGCCGTAAGAAAACTTGTTAAATTATCTTTGGCTTCTGGATCTGTTGCTTTGGCTTCTTGGTATATTTTAGCAATATACTTTTACTCAAATTATGTTTTTGACAGGCTTTCATTTTTTGTTTTTGCTTATTTAATAATGTTGGCAGCGTCGATTTCGTCTGCATTTCTCATAGAGAAAAAAATGGCACAAAGTTCAATGATAGACGAGGAGGATAAAGATTAATTATTATTGAAAAAAATGAAAGTTATTTTATAATAAATATCATAAGAATTTTTTTCGGGCCGGTAGTCTCAGTTGGTAGAGCGCCTCGTTTGCAACGAGGAGGTCGCGGGTTCGAATCCCGCCCGGTCCACAAATTTTAGCATATGTTTAATAATTTCCTAAGTTTTCAGTTAAACATGAATAAATTATTAGAGCAGTTAGTATATATGTTTGGTGTAAATTTTTCTGCATATGATGTAGATATAGAATTACATTACCTAAGTAAAAATCTTAATAAAAAATATAAAAACAGAAATGTAGTTGATATTGGTTGTGGAGATGGGTCAGTAAGTTTGAAATTGAAATCTATTTTAAAACCAAAATCTTTTATTGGAGTTGATGTTTATGAAACATTAGTTGAATCTGCAAAGAAGAAGGGAATAAATGCTAGAGTATTAGATGTAGAAAAACAAGATATTTCAGGAGATTTAGGAATTATGTGGGGAGTGTTACATCACTTAAATGATCCAATAGGAACATTAAAAAAATTAAAAAATAATTTTAACAATTTAATTATTAGAGAATGTATTGATGAGAATCGTATACTTGAGGCTGGTCATAAATTAAACAAAGTTAAATTAATGGAAATATTAGAAAAAGCAGGTGTTGAGATAATAAAAGTAGTTGAAGTTAAGGAAAATAAATCTTTGATAATTATAGCGAGGTAAAATATTCTTCAGGTATTTTTTAACTAGTTGATAACCGCAAAGATTTTACTATTCCAAAAATTTCTCATATAATTATTTATTAATCTTATTTTTATGTCAGAAATTGAAATAACTCTAAAAATAATTTTAGCTTTGGTATTTGGTGGTGTTTTAGGACTTGAAAGGGAAATTAGAAAAAAGCAGGCGGGATTAAGAACGTATTCTTTGGTGTGTGTTGCTGCGTGTTTGTTGGCTATTATTTCTTTGTCTTTGGCAGGGCAGTATGAGTCAGATCCAATAAGAGTTTTGGAGGCAGTTGTAACAGGTATAGGCTTTGTAGGCGCTGGTGTTATAATTTTTAAGCAGGATAAGGTTGAAGGCGTCACAACTGCGGCAGGTTTGCTAACAGTGTCTGGAATTGGCTTGGCTGTTGGTTTTGGGTTTTATTATTTGGCTTCGTTGGTTGTTATAACAACTTTAATAATTTTTTATATTTTCAAGAAACTTGAAAATAAGATATTGCACCGTCCTGAAGAAGATTAAAAAACAAAAACATAAAATATGAAATTGGTTAATTATATAAGCGGGTATATTTTATTAATAGTTGGAGTTTTAATAATAGGTTTTGTTTTATACGATGCTTTTTTAGTTTTTAAAGGCACTAAAGAAATAACAAGTTTTGTTCATTTTGAAAATCAAGTAGTTGAAACAGAGCTTCCTCAAATAGACATAAAAAACTTCGATCCAAATCAGTTAGGATCTATTTTACAGAATATATCACAAAACCAGATAAGCAAAATTATACCAAAAGAAGCAATAGAAAAAGTTATAGATTCAGTATTATATTCTGCTATTGCGTTTGTTTTAATTTATGGAGGGTCTAAAATATCTGGCATAGGAATATCACTAATAAAGTCAAACAACAAAAATGAGTAATTTTTTAAGAGCGTTTTTTGTTTTTATAGGAACTGTTATAGGCGTTGGAGTTTTTGCTCTTCCCTATATTTCAATGCAGACAGGATTTTCATTACTTGTTTTTTATCTTTTTGTTTTGGGATATATAGTTTTTGTTATTCACAAAACATTCGGCGAGGTGGCTTTGGGGACAGAAGGTTTTTTAAGATTGCCAGGCTATGTAAAACTTTATCTTGGTGGTAAGATATCAAAACTTTACTCTGCAACAGTGCCTTTTAATTTTGCAGGAGTTTTGGTTTTGTATATTATAATTGGGGGAAATTTTTTATATGGTTTTTTGTCCCCCTATTTTGGAGGCAGCGCCTTTCTTTACTCTATAATATTTTTTGTAATTGGGAGTGTGTTTGTTTTTTTTGGAATTAAAAGCATTTCTTTAGCCGACCTTCTTTTTATAGTTTTTTTGATAGTGGTAACGACACTCCTTTTATTAAAAGGTTTGCCTTATTTTGATATTTCTAATTTTGCATATCTTAACCCTGAGAAGTTTGTTGTCCCCTATGGTGCTGTTTTGTTTTCTTTGTGGGGGTTGTCTATAGTGCCAGAGTTGGAAGATATTTTGGGCAGAGATTCAAAAAAGATAACAAAAGTTATAAAATACGGGCTTTTATTCTCAATTTTTTATTATATTTTTTTTACAGCGGTTGTGTTTGGAATATCAGGAGAAAAAACAACGCAAGACGCTTTTTCAGGACTATTTGCTGTAATGGGAGATGGTTTTTTGAGAATCAGCCTATTACTCGGTTTTTTTAATTGTTTTACTTCTTTTTTGGCAATAGGATTAACTTTCAAAAAAGTTTTTTGGTATGATTTTAAGTTGAACAAACACGTATCGTTTTTAATTTCAATGGGCCTGCCCTTAGTAATATTTCTTTTGGGCATAAGAGAATTTGTTAACACGCTTTCAATAATCGGCGCTTTGTTTTTGGGAATAGACAGCATTTTTGTAATCTGGATTTACAAAAGATTTTGCCAAAAAGAAGGCAAAAAGTTCCCCGTTTACTTTTACCCCTTACCATCTCTATTTATTTTAGGAGTTGCTTTAACCTTAATTTATATTCATTAAAATTATGGAATATATTTTTGATTTTCACATTCACAGTAAATTTGCAAGAGCAACATCAAAAAATATGGTTTTACCAGAACTTGATATTTGGGCAAATAAAAAAGGGATAAAGGTTTTGGGGACAGGCGATTTTACTCACCCTGTCTGGTTTTCTCACTTAAAAGAAAATTTACAAGAAGCAGAACAAGGCTTGTATAAAGTTAAAAACTCGAATACAGGAGTTTTGTTTATGTTAACTAGCGAGGTTAGTTGTATTTATTCTCAAGGTGGTAAAGTGAGAAGGGTACATCTTTTAATTTTTGCTCCTTCTTTTGAGGTTGCTGAAAAAATAAACAAAGAACTTTCAAAAACCGGAAATCTTGCGAGTGATGGCAGGCCAATTTTAGGGATATCGGCAAAAAATTTAGCAAAAATAGTTTTTAACGCCTCAAAAGATTGTCTTGTTGTTTGTGCGCATGCTTGGACGCCATGGTTTTCTGTTTTTGGTTCTAAATCAGGTTTTGATTCTTTGCAAGAATGCTTTGAAGAAATGACCCCTTACATTTACGCCATTGAAACAGGTTTGTCTAGCGATCCTGAAATGAACTGGCGAATTCCAGAATTAGATAATGTTGCCATAATAAGTTCTTCTGATGCTCATTCCCCTCAAAAAATAGGAAGAGAGGCAACTGTTTTTAATTTGGAAAAAGTTGATTACTATGAAATTATAAATTCCATCAAACAAAGAAAAAACATTGCCTATACTATTGAGTTTTTCCCAGAAGAAGGGAAATATCATTATGATGGCCACAGATTATGTGGCATTAAATTAACTCCAGAGCGAACAAAAAAATTTAACGGTATTTGTCCGAAGTGCAAAAAACCATTAACAGTTGGAGTTATGTATAGAGTAGAGGAGTTGGCAAAAAGGCCGCAAGGATTTAAACCAGAGGGCGCGCCACCTTTCAAAAAAATTATTCCTTTGCAAGAGATAATAGCCGATGTTATGAATTTACCAACGACATCAAAAAAAGTTTTGCAAGAGTATGAAAATTTGATTAAAAATGTTGGCCCAGAATTTTATATTTTACTAAAATCAGACATCAAAGATTTACAAAAAGTTACAATGCCTGAAATCGCAAAGGGAATAGAGATGGTTAGGGAAGGAAAAGTTTTTATCGACCCCGGATATGATGGTGTTTTTGGAAAAATTAAAATAGAATTGCCAAAAGAAAAAGAAGTTAGCCAAAAATCACTATTTTAAATTTTATATCCAGACCAAGTTATTTTTTTATTCTCTTCATCTATGGTAAACTTTCCTTTTATAAACTTTTCAACAACCCAGATGTTGGTTTTTAAATGTTTTGTTATTTCTTGCACAGTAAACTCGCATTTTTGATGGCATAGAGTTACAAAAGGTATTATTTGATCGGCAGCAAATTTAGCTAAGCAGGCTTTTGATTTAATTTGTTTTTCAAAGTTTTCAAACACTTCTTCTGCCATTTGGTTATAATCTTTTTCAGGTGTGCTTATCGCTGAATACCCCAAAACTGTGTTTTCAAATTTTGCTATTGCTGATAAATGATAACCGCTTGTTTCAATAAAATAATAATTTAAATCTTTTTCTGTAATTTCTTTGTATTTTTTAAGTTTTTTGTTAGGGCTTGAAGTTGTTTTTCGGCAATTTTTTCTTTTTCCAGATTAATAGTTGCTTCTGATATTATTTTTACTTTTTCTATTTTCTTTCTTTTAATAAGAGTTATTAATTTTATGTCAGGTTGAAAAATAAAGTTTTGTTCTTTTGATGGTATTTTTAAAACTGGTTGAACATAAAGCTTACATCTTGCCATACCTTCTGGATTAAAACCTCTTTTTTCAATTTCAAATTCGGCAAAAATTCCAAGTTGTTTTAGCAAAGACAAAAAAACATATTTAAAATGATCTGCTGGTTGAGCAAAAAGGGTATCAGTTGCTCCGCCAATAAAGTGGATTGTTATTGGCTTTTAATAGAAAAGAGAAAGAAGCATTAAAGATTGCGCTATTAAATTGACGCTTGAAGCATTTGATAGACCTATTTTTATTAAATTTTTAAAATTTTTATTTGGAGTAAATAAAATTTCCTCTGAAAATAGTTTGTCACCAAGGTGTTGGCGTCGAGAATTTTTTTAAATCTTTTATTTCCTCTACAACAGCCAAATACTGGTACATCATCCCGTTTATCTCCCCTTTCTTATATTAAAAATATGGTACCCTTTCCTTTTAAAACGGATACTGCAAGAGTCGTCATTAAAATTTGCCTGTCTTCTTCTAAATAGGAACCATCTATTTCTATTGTTTCCATACGCTACTTGATTTTTTTTTTAAAAGTATTAATTTATTATCTTGAATTTACAATTTTATAAAATTATACCAAGTTTATGAACATTATTGAAATAATAGGCATTTTAATTTTTTCAGTAGGCTACGCTTTTATAACATTAGAGCACAAAACAAAAATAAATAAATCAGCCTTTGCCTTACTTACTGGGGGATTGTTGTGGATCATTGTTGCTTTGGCGGGTTACGAAGGAATAGAAGAGACATTGATAGAAACAGGATCTGAAATTTTAGGGTTAGTTGTTTTTTTGTTCGCTTCCATGGCTTTGATAGAAATTTTAATAGATTATAACTTTTTTGACTATGTAAGGTATAAACTTTTCTCTTTAAATTTTGATGAAAGGAAACAATTTTTAATGATAATGGCGATAACTTTTGCTTTATCTGCTGTTATAAATAATCTTACAGTAGTAATAGTAATGGGGACAATAGCAACCAGGTTTTTTAGAAAAGAAAATATTTTACCTGTAATGGTAGGTATAGTTATAGCGGCTAATTCAGGCGGTGCATTTTTCCCAATAGGAGATGTTACTACAATGATGATGTGGTTTGAGGGAAAATTCACGGCTTTAGAAATAATAAAATATGGCTTTTTACCTTCTTTGGTAACTGCCTTAGTCCCAATAATTTTTTTATGGAGGAAAATAAAACCTGGGTTTTACGAAGTTCAATACGACATTTTAACTAAACTTTCCTTTCATACTAAAATAATAATTGCTTTAGTTTTCGCGTCTTTTGGGTTATCTTTGGTCATAAATATGATAGGTCTTCCTCCTTATTTAGGTTTAATCTTAGGATTAAGTATCGTTTGGATAGCTGTAGAGTACTTTAATACTCATGAAGAAGAACTTAAAACTCGAGTTGAAGAAGAGATATCAGCTGCTTTCAAAAGAACAGATATAATTTCAAGATTATTTTTTATAGGCGTTTTACTTGCGGTTTCAGCTTTAAATGTGATGGGAGTGTTGGAAGGTATATCTCGAGTTATTTATGGAGAGTCCCAAACATTTAATAGTATAGTTTTTGGTAATGTAATATTAGGGATTATATCGTCTATTTTGGATAATGTTCCGCTTACAGCAATAGCAATGGAAATTTTAAATACAAAAGATTCTCTTCTTTGGGTTTTATTGTCTATTACTGTTGGGACAGGAGGGTCTTTGTTTGTAGTGGGATCGGCCGCTGGCGTCGTAGCAATGGGAATGGTGAAAGAGTTAACTTTTTTCAGATACTTTAAATTAGCATTTGCTCCGGCTTTATTGGGCTATTTAGCTGGAGTTGGAGTTTGGTATTTGCAATACATATTAATTGGTTAAGAACCTAATAGGATTAAAATTTTTTGATTTTTTGCTATAATTTACTCATGAAAAAATTTTTAATTGGTGGGTTGGCCGAGTGGTTAAGGCAGCGGTTTGCTAAACCGCGGCGGTCTAAAAAGCCGCCCGCAGGTTCGAATCCTGCACCCACCGCAAAGAGTGGCTTTTTTATTTTACTTTTATTTTTGTGCAAGGGTATTTTTCAAAGTTTTAGGTTATAAATATTGATTCCAGTAGTTCTATTTTTTGTATTTTTGTAAAATAATTGGATATGAATGAAAAATTTATATTTACAATTTTATTAGGTGCGATATTTTTGTCGGTTGTTGGGTTTTTGTTTATAATTTTTATTTTAATAACTCGGAGGAAAATCAATTTTTAAATGAAGCAGAACCATTAAATAATTTTAATATAAACCAAGAAAATAAAAATTGTCATGATTTAGGTGAACTTGTTTCAAGTCTTGTTGTTTATCAGCCTTCTTTGGAAGATTTAGATAGATGTTTTAATGGATTAGTGAAAAGGAACCCTATACCATCTAAATTTTATTGAATTATTTTAATGTCTTTATTGTATGGCAGAGATGAAAAGATTCATCAAAGATATTTTGAAAACCTTGAAAAATATAAAAATAAGTTTGGTTTTTATGGTATATCTCCTGCTTTAAGCGATGCTGTTGCTCCTCCTTATGTTTATGACAATACCAACCAAGTATTAAAACCGCCATACATTACAACTTCTCAATATTTTGAGAGAAAAATGGCCTCCTACATAACAATGTATCTGAAAGAAAAATCAACTTATGATTATTCTTTTATTTTTACAACAATGTATCCTCCACCAGATTGGTCAGAAGAATTTCATAATTTATCAAGCGTAGATGATTATAAAAACTGGATAAAAAATGTTTATCTTAAAGAAGTTGTTGAGCTGGCTAAACTTGCCGAAAAATGGGGTTTTGACTTTTTTAACCCTTTACCCCTTGAAATAGAGAGATTGCTTTCTCCTTTTAATCCTAAATTAAAATTTTTATCAAGTTTAAAGTCTGATGAATTGGAACAATTAGGCCAGTGGACAATAAACGAGGTTGCTGATGCTGCAAGGCCTTACTTTACAGGCAAACTTATTTTACCAAGATACCCTTTTAATAAGGTTCTACCAAGCCTTGAATCATCTCCAGAGCCTACTTGGGAAAACTTAGATATGAGCAAATATGATTTAATATCATTTTCTTTAATTCCAGAGTGCGACTTGCCTATCACAAAGGAGTTTGCCAAAACGCAATTAAATTATTATTCGCATCTTGCGAAAAAATACTCAAAGCCTTGGGGGTTAGGGGAGATTGATGTTTTTGTGAGCAATTACGAAAGATGCGGATACAATATAGAGGAGGTAGAAACCAATTTATTGAAAGAGTTAATATCAATTTTGGAAAAATTAGACAATCAACCGAATTTTGTGTTTTTCGGAGTAAGAAACGACGCCTCTAATCCTCAAAACCCAGTTGATTTTGATACACCAGCCTTTGATTTGATTTTGAATTATATTAAAAAGAACTTTAACACTCAGGAAGATTTGTCAAAATTAAGTAATACCACTTACTGTTACCAAAAAGGGATTTATAAAATTGTAACAGGGCCATTTAGACAGATTGACGACTCTAATTTTGCGGGAGAAGTAATTGTTGAGGGTTCTATTGTTGTAAGAAATGAAAAATATTTTAGCGAAGAAGGAGAATTTATAAAAGAAGGGAAAGGAATTTATTTAAAAGTAGAACCGATGGGAAATGATGCGTTAGGAAATAATTTTTATACGTATTTTATTAACCAGATAAACGAGGGCAACTCAATAAATAAAAAAGAAGGAAATAGTCTTTTGTTTAGAATTGGAGAATTAGTTAGCGAGAATAAATTGCCAATATTTCTCTTTGGCCTATGAAAAAAATACTTTATGCCATGAAAAATAATGAACCTGTTTCATTACGGTTAAAAATGCCCGTGTTGATGGGGTTTGGCGCTCCTTCAAATTTTTCATTTGCTTGCGCGATAGAATTTGCGGAAAATTAATTTTCAGTTTTTATTTGACATTATTTTTGAAAAGAGTATTGTTAAGTTGTGTCTCTGGTTAGCTTTAAGCT
>BEIK01000015.1 GCA_002923395.1 bacterium HR34
TTTAAACGAAAAATTTGAATAGAAATTTCCTTATTATGAAAAAGAATTCGATGTTTTAATAACTAACGATGGTGATTTTAGTTTTATAAATAATTTTTTAAAATAAATAGCGTATGAAAAATAAAAACAAAACCAAAAAAATAAAGCAGTGCAAGGCAATCAACAGGCAAGGTAAAAAATGCGTCATGAAAGCAAAAGAAGGAAGCGACTATTGCTGGCACCACCAGAAACAAAAATAAATGTTATGGATATAGGTATTGTCCCAAATCAAAATTTAAGATCAATAGGTCAATTATTTAAAGATTCTTTTTCTATTTTGAAAACAAACTTTTTAAAGTTTTTCGCAATAACATTTCCTTTACTTATAACTTTAACATTAGTTCAGAGTGTAGATGATATTGGGGATGGTATTATTATTTTTATGCTCGCTTCTATTTTTTAGGAATTTCGACGCAAATGATGTTGATATTTAATGTTAACAAAAAAGATATTAGTATTACCGAATCATTTTATTTTGTTTTGGAAAAGTTTTTACCATTTTTAGGTTTGGTTATAGCTGTTTCTGTATTGATTACGGTTATTTATATCTATATATTTTCAGTTTTAGAATACAGAATAGATTTATTGGGCGTAGATTTTGAGATGTATATAATTTTATTTGTAGTTTTTTATATATTATTATTCTTTCTCATGTTTCCATCTTACCCCCCTTTTATTAGAAAACAAAGGAATTCTTACGTCTATAGCAACAAGTAGAGGGTATAATTTAATGGTTTTTGTTAGATTACTTATAGTGTTTATAATTACTATTACATCTTTATTTATAATTGAAAGGTTGCGATTTCAATCATTTGAATTAAATATTTTAGGAAACGAATTAGAGTTAACTTTATCACACATAATATATTCTTTTTGGGGAGTTATTATGATGATTTTTTCAACAATTTATTCTTATTTAATATACTTAGATTAAAAAAAACAAAACAAAGAAATTCAGTTTGTTATAAATAAAAAATCTTTATCTTTAAAACTATTATTTATAGGAGTAACATTATTACTAATTGCATATATTATAGTAGGTATAATAAATCAAGTTGTCAACTGGGGCGATGTATAATAATTAAAATAAATATAAATTTTACAATTCCCTTGATTTTGCGCGGTTATTTGTTACTATTTAATAATGTTTAAAATTTAAAAAAATTATGTCAGAAGAAATACAAAATAATCAAGATTTTAATTATCAACAAATAGGCACAGAGCCTGTTCAAGAAGGCTTAAGATCAATAGGTCAGTTATTTAAAGATTCTTTTAGTTTACTTAAGAGTAATTTTTTAAGATTATTTACAATAATAGGCGTCGCAATATTATTTAATATTTTTATTGGTATTTTAGCTGGTCTTACCATATCAACCCTTATCATATCAACCAGTGTCGATGTTTATGTGGGAATTATTTTTATTACATTCTTATACGTTTTATTTTTGATTATTTTTAATATTTCTGTTGAGATAGCTATAATATATGCGATCCATAACAAAAATGTAAGAATCAGTGAGTGTTTTACTTTCGCTTTTAAGAAAGTTTTATCTTATTTAGGGTTTAATATGACACAGGGGTTTTTGATTATTTTAATTCCGCTTTTGTTATTTATTCCTTTGACATTATTTTTTATTCAATTTTTTAATTTAGGAATTGTTGTTACTATTTATAGTTTGGCTATATTTGCTTTATTTTTCTTTATTCCAGTTTTTGTTTTTTATATCTGGTTTATTATAGCTCGTTATATTTTTATTTTGGATAATAATGGTATCTTTACGTCTATTTCAAAAAGTAGAGAGTACATTAGGGGTTATGGATGGAAAACTTTTTGGAGGCTTGTACCTATATTCATAATGTATATTATTCCTTATTTAATAATGTTTGGTTTGATGTTCTTTGGGAACATCGATGTTAGCCTATATAAAAATTCTTTGTTGACTATGAATTTAATATTTTCTTTATATGGTATATTTGTGATGATTTTTTCTTTAATTTATTTATATTTAATATACTCAGACTTTCAAAAAATAAAGCCAGAATTAAAAATATCATCTACTAAAAAATATAAAATTGGTTTTATAATCGCGGTTATTTTTATATTTATAGACATTGTTTTTATAATAAGTTGGTTGCCATCTATTTTGTATCAAAAAATAAAAAATTATATGATCCCTCAACCTATTATTACTAATAATCAGAATACTACATTACCTAATAAAATGTTGCCCTATAATCTAAATAAAGTTGAAGATACGAAAAGGGCTGGTGAATTGGCTCAGTTGCAATATCCTATAATTTCGTATCGGATAGAGAAGGGGCAAATTCCAGATAATTTGGATGAATTAAAGCAGTTTTTGGTTGAGAAAAAAGAAGTATCTTTAGTGGATGCTATAGATGAGGGAATATTTTATTATAAGAAGTTGAGTAAAGATGATTTCGAATTGTGCGTTAAACAGCTTACCAGAGAAGATAAATGCGTAACTAGTAAGTTTTAAAAAAGCAATATTTAAATAAAATCAATCATGAAAAACACAATAAAAGAAATTATTTTACTTGTAATAGCAACATTTGCTTTATTAGTAGTTTATGGAGTTTTTAAGAACTATTCTGTTATAAAAGAAGATGAGCAAAGTCCAAAACAAAAACAAAATAATGAGATATCTCAACCAAGTGAACTAAAAAATATAAAAACATTTGAATTAGAAGAAGATTTCAAGGGCTATTTGAATAAAGTGCAGGAGGTGGCAAGTTTGCCCAGCGGAAGTTTTTTGGTTTCTCCAAAGGTTTTAAATAAGGGGGTAGCGGCCATGGAAGAAGGCGCTCCTTCTTATGCGGTTCCTTCTGTGTCAAGATATTCTGAGACAAATGTTCAAGTTGTTGGGATTGATGAGCCAGATATTGTAAAAACAAATGGAAAAGAAATTTTTATATCACAAAAAGAAGGAATAATAATGCCATTTATATATCCAGGGCCTGATTTTGAAAAGAATTTTGTAACTAAAACAATAAAAGCCTTTCCTCCGCAGGATATGAAATTAACCGCCAAAATAGATGAAAACGGCGACCTCCTTTTACACAACAATACCCTTGTCATCATTGGTTTTGATAAAATTACAGCGTTTGATGTGTCGAACCCAGAAAAACCATCTAAGATTTGGGAAGTTAAAATGAAAGAAGGATCAATAATACAAACTGACAGATTGTACGAAGGAAGTTTATATATAGTTTCTACTTCTGGAATAGATTATAAAAAACCTTGCCCGATAGAACCATTTTTAGAAAAAGATATCGTTATTCCATGTAATGAAATATATCACCCAATTGATATAATGCCAACTGATGTTACTTTTAATATCTTTAAAATAGACACTCAAACAGGAAAGGTTGAGCAAAGCGCTTCTTTTGTCGGCGACTCTGCCAACACTGTTGTTTATATGTCAAAAGATAATATGTATGTAACTTATCTTATGCAGAATTATTCTTTCGAGCCAATAGTTGAATTTTTAGAGGTAGTTTTTGAGGGTATTTTGCCAGAAAAATATATTAATAAAATAAAAAAACTAAATGAATACGACATTTCCTTTTCATCAAAAATTGGAGAAGTGTTCATTATTATAGATGAATATACAAGAACTTTGTCAGAAGACGAAAGGTTGAAGTTTGAAAATGATATAGAAAACAAAGTTAAAGAAAATCAAGATAAATTAAAAGATATATCAAGGAAGTTGTTTAAAACATCTATCATAAAATTAAGCAACAAAGATTTATCTTTGGTGGCAGGCGGGCAAGTTCCAGGAACATTGATTTCTCAATTTTCAATGGATGAGTATAAAGGAAAATTAAGAATAGCAACCTCAATAAGGGAAAATTTACTTGCGATAGGCAGTTCAGAATCATTTAATGATTTGTATGTATTAGACGAAAACCTAAATATAATTGGAAAAGTTTTAGATTTTGGCAAACGTGAAAGAATATACGGTGTTAGATTTATAGAAGATAAAGGTTACATAGTTACATTTAGAGAAATTGATCCCTTTTTCGTGGTTGATTTATCAGATCCTAAAAACCCTCAAATAAAAGGAGAATTAAAAATACCAGGATACTCTTCTTATTTGCACCCAATAACAAAAGATTTAATACTTGGCGTTGGTAAAGAAGATAATAAAGTTAAGGTTTCTTTATTTGATGTTTCTGACCCTTCAGATCCAAAAGAAATAGACAGATATTATTTAGAAGAATTTTGGTCTGATATATTAAACACCCATCATGCCTTTTTACTAGATAGAGATCACAAATTATTCTTTTTGCCTGGCAACAAAGGAGGTTATATATTTTCTTATGAGGGCGATAAAATAAATCTTAAAAAAGCAATAACTCAAACCAATGCTTTGAGAGCGTTGTATATTAATGATTATATGTATATAATCTCTAGAGATAAAATAGTTGTTATAGATGAAATTACATTTGAAAGAGTAAACGAACTAAATTATTAGTATTGATAAATTTTAGCCTTTTGATAAAATAAAAATTATTTAAAATTAATTTTTTTATGAGTCGGTTCAATGTTATTTCGGAATTTAAAAGAATTGATTTTAAAAAATTCAACTCAGTAAAATTTCTAAGAAAAGTTTTTAATTTAGTTTGCAAAGAAGCGAACTTTAAAGTACTTCATAAAAAATTCCATAAATTAAAATTCCACGGTGTAACAGGCCTTTCCCATCTTTTGGATGGTTATATTATTTCTTTAACGTTCTATATATGGTAGATAAAATTTTAATTATACTAGGCATAATATTAATAATTTTAGGACTCTTTTTGTATTTCAAAGTTGACAGATCCATTCCCTTAGATAGATTGCCAGGCGATATTTATATAGACAAAGGGAATTTTAAACTTTATTTTCCCATAGCAACTTCTTTGATACTAAGCGCTATAATTTCTTTAGTTTTTTGGTTTTTAACAAAAAAATTATAATTAAACAAATAATTATGATAATACCCAAATATATTTTTTTTACAAAAGGAAAAGGAGAGCACAAAGATAAACTTATATCTTTTGAGTTAGCTCTAAGGGATGCTAAAATAGCACCTTTTAATTTAGTAAGGGTTTCGAGTATTTTTCCGCCAAAATGTAAAGTTATCTCGCCAGAAGAGGGTTTAAAAAAATTAAAAAAAGGACAAATTCTTTTTTGCGTTTTGTCTGAAAATTCTACTAATAAAGCCGGTGAAATTGTTTCTTGCTCAGTAGGAGCTGCAATACCGCAAAATAAAAATAATTATGGTTATTTATTTGAGCATCATGACAACAAACTAAATTGCGGAGAATATGCTCAAAAATTAGCAGTTGATATGATGAAAAGTGTTTTCAAAACAGATAATATAAAATCTTTTTACACAAGCGAGACTTCTAAAGGTAAGAAAGGAAAATGGGTTACTGTTGTGGCAGCGGCTGTTTTAATATAACTAGACAGTCGTGATGTTTTCTTATTTTATAAGAAAAATTTTAAAAGCGCTTTTTGTTTATGATATTTATAAATACTTTCTTAAAAAAGAAGTAAAACAAAGAGATTTGCCAAAGCATATAACTTTTATATTAGATGGCAATAGAAGGTATTCTCAATTTTTTGGTATAACTAAAAAAGAAGCCTATAGCGTTGGCGTAGATAAAGCATTTAAAGTAGTGGAATGGTGTTTTGACCTCGGTGTTAAAGAAGTAACTTTATATGTTTTGTCGCAAGATAATTTATATAGAAATAAAAAAGACCTAAAAATAGTTTTGGAATCTATAAGACAAGGCGCAAAAAAACTTTTGCATGATGATAAAATTTCGAAATATGGAATTCACGTTAAATTTATAGGTGAAATAAGCAAACTCCCAGAAGACATAAAAGAATTAATACATAAAATAGAAGAAAAAACCAAAAACTATAAAAATTTTTATGTTACCGTCTGTATTGCTTATAGTGGAAGGTATGAAATTGTGAATGTTATAAAGGAATTGGCGCAAAAAGTTAAAGACGGCGAAATAAACATAGATGATATAAAAGAAGACATCGTACCAAACTATCTTTTGACAAGACATTTGCCTTATCCAGAACCAGATTTGGTTATTAGAACTTCCGGGGAGAAAAGATTGAGCGGTTTTTTGCTTTGGCAGGCAAATTATAGCGAACTTTTTTTTACAGATGTTTTGTGGCCTGACTTTAGAGAAATAGATTTACTTAGAGCCATAAGAGATTATCAAGAAAGAAAAAGAAGATTTGGCAGATAAGGTATTTTGTTATAAAATTATTTTGACGGATTTTTCGCCTCTTTTTATAATTATATTATTAATTAAAGGAAAAATATGTTACCTATTAAAGTTTTATCTTTTGTATTATTAATAGTAGGTTTAGTTGCGGGTTATTTAATTGGTTATTCCACAACAAGCCAAAAAGTATTTCAACAAACTAACAATGCAAACGTTGAAAAACTCGCGCAAGAAATGATGGCAGATCACAAACACACCCACAATGTTGGCCATGAACATATGCATATGCACGAGCCTTTTGAGGTGTCAGAAGAACAAGCACCTTCTGTAGATTTAGTTGTTTTCAAAGATGCGAAAGACGGCTGGAATTTATATCTTGATACAAAAAACTTTAAGTTTACACCAGGAAATGTAAATAAAGAAAATATTATTGGAGAAGGTCACGCTCATTTATATATAGATGGAGATAAAATTGGTAGAATATACTCAAATTGGTATCATTTGCCAGCATCTTGGCTTGAAAAAGGAGAACATAAAATAAAAATTGATTTAACAACAAATGATCACAAAACATACTCTGTAAATGGCAAAGAGGTATCGGATGAAGAAACTATAATAGTGGAATAATTTACTTGATATTTTGTGCTCCGTATTTTAAGGTTCGCGCCATCCAAGAGAGTTCGTTTAAAAAGATTTTAAGTATCTTTTTGTATTTTTTATCTTTTATATTACCTTATTCATTAAAGAAATTTCGCACCATTTATATATCGTTTCTTTGTTTTATTGATCTTGATAGTTAATTCGCAACTTTTTAGCTTTGTTTCTTTTTTTTCTGTTTGTGCCTATTAATATTAGCATCAAAAGTGTGTTTTCCATATTTTTTAATTGTTATATAATTATTTATTAATATCATAATACTTATGAACTTTGCAGTTATATCAGATACTCATTCTAATTGGCAAAACACTCAAAAGGCAATTAATGTAATAAAAGAAAAAAAGATTAAAATTATTTTGCATTGTGGTGATATTGAAGGGCCAGAATTTTTAGATAAAATTGATAGTATTTTAGAAAATATTAAAATGTTGGCTGTCTTGGGAAATGTCGACGAAGGAAAATTTTCTGATAATGATTTAATTAAAGCCAGGTTTAAAAATATAGAATTGGAAAAAGAAATTTTTCGTACAAAAATTGGTGATAAAAAAATAGCCTTTTGCCATTTTCCTGATATTGCTAAAAATTTAGCAGAAACTCAGAAATACGATTTTGTTTTTCACGGACACACTCACAAACCATGGATTGAAAGTATTGGGAAAACAATTTTGTTGTGCCCTGGAAATGTTGCTGGAATTTTTTACCAGCCAACATTAACCATTTTTAAACAAGAAAAATTTGAATTAATAAAAATAAAATTAACAAATGACTTATAAAATAGGTTTTCAAGGTAAGAAAGGAGCTTTTTCTTACATTGCTGCTGTAAAGTATTTTGGAGAAAATAATAATTTTGTAGAATGCGAAAATTTTAAAAATGTTTTTGAAAAATTAGTTAACAAAAGAATAAATTTTGGGGTTATTCCAATAGAAAACACAATAGCGGGTTCAGTATATGAAAACTACGATAATCTTTCCAATTATAAAGTAAATATTATTGGAGAATATAATTTAAGAATTTCTCATAATTTACTTTGCGTTCCTGATAATAAAATAAAATCTAAGACAAAAAGATTAAAACTTATTAAAGAAGTTTACTCGCATCCAAAAGCGTTGGAGCAGTGCAATAAATTTTTTGTTAATAAGCCTTGGATAAAAAAAGTAGCTTTTGATGATACTGCAGGTTCTGCTTTTTTTGTTGCAAAACAAAAAAGATTTGACATTGCAGCTATTGCAAGTGAGGAAGCTGCAAGTATTTATAAACTTCAGGTTCTTTA
>BEIK01000016.1 GCA_002923395.1 bacterium HR34
GGTCTTTTTCTTGCAACTCGCTTTTCTCCCAAAACCCATCGCCGTTTCTCGCATCTTCTGACTTACTTCTAGGGGATAAAACTTTCACTGTTAAATCAGGGTCTAAATTTAAAATATCCCCTGACCTTAAACCGGTTATAATCACCCCTCCTTCATTTTCCACAACACCCAACACGCCTTCTTTATAGGTTTTATAATTAATTTTTAAAGGATGGAAACCTGTATCTATAAGTTTTTCTATTTTAAAGTCCTGAGCAAACTTTTCAACCGTAGTAGGTTTCCCACTAGTACAACCTCCAAAATGATCGCAATGAGGATGTGTTATTATAATCCCTAAATTCCTAATACCCTTGCTTTTTAAATAATCCCTAATCTTATTATATTCTGAATCAGAAAAATCAGGATCAACTATATACGTATTTCCGTTTGGAGTAAAAATCGCCATTCCTATGTGTGTTTCAAAATAAACTATTTCAAGCTTCTTGCCACCCTCCGCATGCGCATATCCTGAATTAAAAAAGAAAACAGCAACAAAAAGTGTTAAAAGAAACAAAAAATACTTTCTCATGAAAATATTGTTTTAATTAATGCAAAGATTATATTAGCAAATAAAGCCACTATAAACCCTACTATCGCATAAGTTATAATTCTTTTTCCTTGTTGTATTCTTTCATAATTTCCAGCAGAAGTTAGCATCATAAAACCTCCAATTATAATCATTAAAACTACTGAAATTGCAATTACATAAAATATTGTATTGCTTATGTTTTTTAGAAATTCTTCAAAACTTTTAGGACCAGGGCCAATAGGTTCTACTTTACAAGAATAGGTTTCATAACATAAGTTCAACGGTATGCTTTTGTGTTCAGTGGCAAAATAATAATCCTCGGTTCCATCTTTATCTAAATCAAGACGGTAGTCTGCTAAGGCTATAAAAAAATCACCTGAATAGGAACCAGCCTTAATTTTCAAATTACCTTCTTTACTACCGTCTTCTTTCTGAAGTTCTGGAACACTACACTTATAATGAATCTCATCTCCACTTTTTGAGAAAGTACATTCTATAGTTATTTTCCCATCACGATCAAAATAATAACCATCATCGCTGCCTATTTCATAAATTCCGTCGTCGTCCATATCATAAAAAATATATAGTTTATCCTTTGCGTCCACATTATTAAGATCATACTCGAATATTAATTTTCCTTCATTATTCGCAAGGTCAACAACATTATCTTTCACAATAAAACTTGCGAATTCAGGCTTTCTTATATGTAAATAAGGTAGTGTAAAGTGTTTACTTATAGTTGCCTTCTCACCTGTATCAAGGTTCAGAATCTCCGAAGCTTTAATGATAACAGAAAAAAGGTAATCTCCCAACTTCATCTTACCACTCCCTTCGAATTTATCAAATCTATAAGGTATTATATAAGTTAATTTTGACCCTATTTCGTTTCCATTATTGTCATAAATTTTTTCATCTTTGGTCTTTTTAGATAAAAGAATCTCCTTACGATCGATATTAGTAGAGATATCGGTAACAACAATCTCTATTTTAGATTCTGGGTCTTTTAAAACACTCATCATACAGTTATTTTCTTCTTTTGCATCAATTATCGCTTCTACAACAACATTAAATTCTTCTCCGTGATAAACTCCAAAATCTGATGCCGTAATTTCTATCCCCCTGTAAACAACATAAGGTTGCTGGAAGATACCATCTGACTCATAAAGAATTTCGTCGCTGCAAAGACGCGGTTCACTTTGTGCATTTACGATGTTAAAAATAAATAGGTAAGAAAGAAATAAAATAATGATGCCTATTGTGCGGAGGGTGGAGGACTCGAACCTCCAAGGGCTTTCGCCCATCCGCTTTCGAGGCGGACGCATTAGCCATTCTGCCAACCCTCCTAAATAGAGTTTAATATATTTTAAGGTTTTTAAGTAAGTCATAAATTTTTAATTTTACCGTGAGAAAATCTCTTGTAAAAATGCATATAGAATATTTATCGACAAAACAATTATCACTCCTATTATAGCATATTTTATTATAGACTTGCCTTGTCTTAATCTTCTTTCATACCCACCTGCTGTCATTATTATTAAAGCACCTACCACTATCATTAAAGATGCTCCTAATATTACAACCAAAAATATAGTGTTGCTAATACTTTTCAAGAAATTTTCCAAACTAACAAAACTCGTGGGATTTATATCCTTGCCTCCAAAAGAGCAGGAATAATTTTCATCACAAACCAAAAAAGGAATTGTTTTGTGTTCCGTGGCAAGGTAATATATACCATCTTTCATTTCATAATTAGACAAGGTTATAAAAAAGGTTCCAGTATAACTTCCATGGGAAATTGTTTTAGGACCAATGGAAAACAACCCAGAACACTCATACTCTATTTTTCCAGAATTATCTCTTTTAAAATCGCATCTAACAGTTTGTTCACTATAATTTGAAAACGTCCCTTTATCTTGATTAACATCATAAACACTATCACCTTCTACATCGTAAAAAATATAATAAGAATCATCGCCAGAAGCTGGTTCCTTAAGTTTATACTTGAATTCGAGATAGTCATTTGTATTGTTATTGTCTGCAAAATCTATCTTATCATTTAAAACTTCAAAATACTCAAATTCTGGTTTCCTAACTTCTACATTAAAAGACGCCAATCCATCCCGGTCATAAATTTTTGTGCCATTTTCAGCAAGTGGATTAAAAACTTCATATAAAAATATATCAACCTTTGCTTGGAAATTTCCCAACACAGGATTGCCATTATCATCATAAATATCAAATCTATAAGGTATTATATAAATTATTTTAACTCCATCTTTTATGCCATCATTATTCTCATCTAAAAACTCTTTATTAGAAAAATATTCTATTGGAACTATTTTAACATAACCGTTGCCTACCTCTACATAAGCCATTATTCTACCTCGCAAAACATCAAAACATTTAAAATGTTCTTTTTTTGTATTTTTCCATTCAATAATAAAGTTAAATTCCTCTCCATGATACATACCAAATGTTCCATTGTTACCAATCTTCTTTCCCCTATATTCTATGTAAGCCTCTTGAAACATCTCATTAAAAATCATATTCTCTGAACAAGCAGGAGATGGATCTTGCGCAAAAGACTTTCCATAAAACAAAAATAATAAAAACGGCGGTAAAAATACGATAAAAAGTACTTTTTTAAAACCTGAGATCATATTTTGGGAAATAATATAATTTTTTCTTTTGATATTAAAATTTTACCTTCTTTGTTTTTGTGAATGTTTCTATTTATTGTTTCTGAAGTTTTTGGCATAAAAGGTTGAATTAAAGTTGATATTTTATATAAAGAAAGAATTATGTCTTTTAAAGTGCTTTCTTTTCTCTCATCTACTTCCCATAGTTTTTCTTCTTCAATTACTTCGTTGCAAAATCCGATAAAACCCCAAACAATTTTAATTGTATCGTTAAATTTAAACCCATCAAGAGTACCATGCCAAAGTTCTTCTGTATTGCTGTATTTTTCTTTAAAATAATTATTTGAAAACTGCTCACTTTCTAAAAACTCTATTTTATATATTTTAGCCAAAGATAACGTTCTTGAAAATAAGTTTCCCAAACCATCTGCCAACTCTCCTTTATATATTCTCTCCATCGCGCTATAAGAAAAATTACCATCTTCAAAAGGAGGCACTTCTTTTAATAAAAAATATCTTATTGCATCTGAAGGATATCTTTCCAGCAAATCAAATGGGTTTATAACATTGCCCAAACTCTTTGACATTTTTTTCCCTTCAACATTTAAAAATCCATGGCAAAATATTTTTTTTGGCAAAGGCAAACCCAAGGCCAAAAGCATTCCAAGCCAATAAATGGCATGAAATTTTATAATGTCTTTTCCAATAAAATGCACATCTGCAGGCCAGTAGTTTAAGTAATCGTTGTTTCTGCCATAGCCAACAGCAGACAAATAATTAGTTAGAGCGTCTGCCCAAACATAAATTGTTTGAGACGCATCAGCAGGAACCTCAAAGCCCCACTTTACTTTGTTTCTATCCCTTGAAAAACTTATATCTTCCAACCCTTCTTGCAAAAAAGAAAGTACTTCGTTTTTTCTTTTTTCTGGAATAATTTCAACTTCATCTTTCTCTAACGCTTCTTTTATTTGTTTTTCATATTTTGAGAGTTTAAAAAAATAATTTTCATCTTCAATTAATTCTGGCGCTTTTTTGTGCAACTGGCACATTCCGTCTACCAAATCTTTTTCCAATAAAAAGGCCTCGCACCCTTGACAATAAAGGCCTTTGTATTTTTTCTTGTAAATATCACCTTTTTTGCTTAAAGTTTCCCACAAGAGTTTAATGCCTGGAAAATGCGTTTTTTCATCTGTTGTTCTTATAAAAAAATCATTGGATATGCTAAAATCTTCGCACAATTTTTGAAAAAGAGCGGAATTTTTATCTGCCAGTTCTTTTGGAGTTATACCAAGTTCTTGCGCTTTCTTTTCTATTTTTATACCATGCTCATCTGTTCCTGTTAAAAAAAATACATCTTCTCCTTTTAACCTTTTATACCTCGCAAAACAGTCAGCCTGCACTTTTTCCAACAAATGCCCCAAATGCGGCGGTCCATTAACATAATCTATGGCTGTGGTGATATAGAACTTTTTCATTTATAAAACAAAATTAATTAGATAATTATAACTATTTTTCAAGATAAACTCAATTATAAATTAAAAAACACTCTTTAAAAGAGCGGCAAAAAATTAAACAAGAGAGTCCAGGGTCAGACCTCGGTACAATTGTACCGAGGTCTGACCCTGGTCTTGAGTATCCAAAAACATTCAAACTCACTAAAAAGAATAAAAAATCTATATCCCGCTCAGGTATCTAAATGCTGAAAGGGCTGCTATTGCTCCTTGGCCTGCTGAAATAACTATTTGCTTGAACTCGCTGTCTATGATATCACCTGCCGCAAAAACACCTTTTTGAGACGTCTCCATTGTTTTATGATTTACAATTACCTCTCCTTTTTCATTCAACTCCAAAAAACCTCTAACAAACTCATTGCTTATGGTAGAACCCATTGCCACAAATATGCCATCAACCCTTAACTCTTTTATTTCTTTTGTATCTCTGTTTATATATTTCAAACCTTTCACAAATTTATCTCCAAAAATTTCAACAACCTGAGCAGAAGTTATAATTTGGACATTTTTAAACTTTTCTATTTTCTCCAAAAACTCTTTTTTAAAAACAATTCTTGGAGCAAATTCCAAAACATATATTTTATTGGCAATACCCAACAAATCATTAATCGGTTCAATTAAGTATTTACCAGCGCCAATAACAGCAACATCTTTTCCTTTAAACAAGGGGCCATCACAAATAGAACAAAAACTCACACCTTTCCCTTCAAATTCTTTTTCGCCAGGGATATTTAATTTTCTTGGCGCTTTACCAGAAGCAACAATAAGAGTTTTCCCTTGATATTTATTAAGTTTACACTCAACAATAAAAACATCACCTTCTTTTTTAATAGATTTCACAACTTCTCCTTCAAAAACAGGAACATTATAATGCTTCAAATTTTCATAAAACATATCCATTAACTTCTTTCCAGATTCCACTGATTTGAAAGGAGGATAATTTTCTATTTGGGAAGTTGCTGCCAACTGTTCTCCACCAACCTTCTGCGCCACCAAAACACACTTTAACCCTTTTCTTGTAGCATAAATAGCGGCAGTTATGCCAGCCGGCCCTGCTCCTATTATAACAACATCGTAAACCATAAAGTGTTTATTGAAAGTTATTTACAAAAAGTAACTATGTGCCTTAAAAGAGAATTTACATAGCCCCATTCGTTATCATACCAAGCAAATACTTTAACTAAATTTCCACCAACAACTCTTGTGAAAGTTAAATCAACTATAGAAGGATAAGGATCGCCTATTATATCAGAGGAAACTATTGGATCTTCAACAACTTTTAATATACCCTCCCACCTTTTTTGTTTTGCTGCAGATCTAAAAATATCGTTAATCTCATCTGCTGTTGTATTTCTTTTTGCCAAAAATGTAAAATCAACAAGAGAACCTGTGATAACAGGAACTCTTATGGCAATGCCGTCAAATATCTCGCTTACTCCAGGCAAAACTTTACCTGTTGCTTTTGCTGCACCTGTACTTGTTAAAACAATGTTTTGCGCTCCTGCCCTTCCCCTTCTAAAATCTTTGCTCGAGGGCCCATCTACTATTTTTTGAGTTGCCGTGTAAGCGTGAACTGTTGTTAAAAATGCTTTCTCTATTCCGGGATTTTCCATCATAATAGCAACGACAGGGGCAACAGCGTTTGTTGTGCAAGAAGCATTAGAAGTAACTTTCTCTAAGGTGGCAACTTCAATGTTTTCCGTGCTACCCGGCAACAAATGAGGAACATCCCCTTTTGCCGGCGCTGTTATAACAACTCTTTTAGCTCCTGCTTTTATATGCTTTTCTGCTCCTTCTTTATCTGTAAAAAATCCTGTTGCCTCAATAACGCAGTCAATTTTTAAATCTTTCCAAGGTAAATTTTCAGGGTTTGGTTCTGATAAATAAATTATTTTATCGTCACCAACCTTCAAAAAAGATTTATTGCCTTCTTTTATAACTGAAACTTCTCTATCAAAGATTCTGTAAACAGAATCGTATTTTAATAAATAAGCCATATTTTCTATGTCGCCCAAGTCATTTATGGCAACAACTTCTATATCTTTTTTAAAATTGTATTGGTATATTTGCCTTAAACAAGTTCTTCCTATCCTTCCAAAACCATTTATTGCTACTTTCATAGTTTTTAAGTTAATTATAATTATTTAAAAACATTTAAAAGATCGTCTGGTATTGCGCTGAGAGGTTTATGATCTTTCAAAGAATCTATTTTAGAAAGCAAAGGATGGTCATCTGTGAATATGCTTTTTTCTTTTTCATAAAACACGCCTATTGGTATTTTATCTCCCCATTCAAAAGATTTTTCAAAAGCGAGTTTTAAGTTTGTTGGGTCATAATCAGTTTCTTCAAGCTTATAAACTCTTTGGAAAAAATATTGAAAAGT
>BEIK01000017.1 GCA_002923395.1 bacterium HR34
TCCCCATTCAAAAGATTTTTCAAAAGCGAGTTTTAAGTTTGTTGGGTCATAATCAGTTTCTTCAAGCTTATAAACTCTTTGGAAAAAATATTGAAAAGTGTTAATGTAATTGAAAGTAACGCATGGCTGTAAAACATCAATAAAAGCGAAACCATTATGGTTTACTGCTCTTTTTATTATTTCTGTTAAGTGATTAACATCTCCTGAAAAGCCCCTTGCAACAAAAGAACACCCCAAACCCAAAGCAAAAGATATTGGATTTATTGGCTCTACATAGTTTCCTTCTGGCGTTGATCTTGTTTTCATTCCTTTCTCTGTTCTTGGAGATGCTTCGTTTACAGTTAAGGCATAAAGTTGGTTATCATGTAAAATGCAGGTAATGTTTATGTTTCTTCTTATTGCGTGAACCAAGTGTTGTACTCCTTCGCCTAATAAATCTCCATCACCAGCTACTGCTAAAACTGTCAGTTTTTTATTTGCCATTTTTATTCCCTCTGCAACTGGAAGAGCACGGCCGTGTAACCCTTCAAAACCATAGATCTTTAAATAATTTACCATATGCCCATGACATCCAATCCCATAAGCAACAACTATATCTTTGAGAGGTATATTAAGCTCTAATATTGCCTTTCTTAAGGCAACAAAAATTCCGAAATTTCCGCAACCACGACACCAAGTTATTTTTTCGTTTGTCTGCAAATCATTTATATTTTTTTGCTTTTTTTGTTCTTCCATATTTTATATTTTCTTTTTTATTCCCTTTTTAACAAACTCTGCTATATCTTCTGGATAAAACTGTCTGCCATCATACTTATTATAACAATTTTCGATGTCTATTCCTGTTTTTTCCCTAATTAAGCCTCTCAGCTGCATTGAATAATTTTGTTCAAACAAAAATAGTTTCTTTTTTCCAGCCACAAAGTTTAATACCTCTTTTGTAGGAAATGGATTTAAATACATTAAGTTCAAAAAGCTTGTTTCAATTCTCTGATCTTTTAAAATTTTCTGCGCTTCCAAAACCTGTCCTTTTGTTGAACCAAAACTTAAAAGTCCTATTTTTGAATTTTTGTTTCCATAAATTTTATGTTTTGGCATTTCTTTTTCAATGTATTTTATTTTTTTCATTCTTTTCTCCATTTGCTGAATTCTATTTTCTGCATCCTCATCTGAGAAACCATATTCATTGTGCTCATCGCTATTGGCAACAAAAACAAATTCTTCTGGAAAACCCGGCAAAGCCCTATTTGAAACTCCTGTTTTTGTTAATCTATACCTTTTATATCCGTCTTGTTTTATATCATCTTTTGTTGCAATTGAATATAAATCGTAATCTATGCCCTCTTTTTTTATTTCTTTTTCATTTATTGTAAAATAACTTTCTGCTAAGTGTTTATCTGTTAACACCACAACCGGCACTTGATATTTATAAGCAATTTTGAAGGCAAGTTGAGTAAAGTCGAAACATTCTTTTGGATCTCCTGGCGTTAAAACAACTCTCACAAAATCATCTTGCGCTGCGTGCAAAACAAACCTTGCGTCACCCTGACCTGTCCAAGTGGGTAAACCCGTAGCAGGACCCGGCCTTTGGCCTTCGATTATAACTATTGGTGTTTCTGTAATTCCTGCCAAACCATATGTTTCAACCATTAAAGAAAAACCACCGCCACTTGTAGCAACCATTGACTTTACTCCTGCAAAAGAAGCGCCAATAGTAGAATTTATGCCAGATATTTCATCTTCTGGCTGAAAGTAGCATATTCCAAGTTTTGGACCATACTTAGCAAAAAAGGCAAGAATAGAATTTATAGGAGTCATTGGATAACAGGCGAAAAACTGCATTCCACCTTTTATAGCGCCCAAACAAATGGCATCGTTACCTGTCATTAAAAAGTTTTTGTCTTTTTTGGGTTTTATATTGTAATAATTAAACCAATCTGTATTCTCTTTTATAAAATTAAAACCTTTTCCTGCGCAATTCATATTTAGCATACAAACATTTCCTCTATCTTTTATGCAAAAAGTGTCATCAATAATTGAATCTAATATACTTTTTTGTGAACACAAAAGAGCAAAAAATGCACCTATAGCAACATTATTCATCATAACCTCCAAACCCTTAAGTTCATTTACAATTGATATTAAAGGTATTTCAATAACTTTTATAGATTTTTTTATCTTAAATTTAGACAGATCAACTTTGTCTTTATTAGAAATTAAAAAACCTCCTTCTTTTAAATCTTCAAGGTGCAAAGCAACAGTTTCTTCATTTAAAGCAATTAATATATCAACTCCTTTTCTTTGAGAAGATACAGGTTCATTGCTTGCCCTTATAGTAAAAACATTATGCCCTCCTCTTATTAAAGATGGATATTCAACAAAAGAAAAAACGTGAAGACCTAGTCTTTTGAAGAGCTTTCCTATAATTAAACCAGAGGTCATTATTCCATAACCTGCCTCTCCTCCTATCCTGCAGGTAATATCTATTTTGTTATTATTTTGGGGGGTAGACTTGGTTGCCATTTTCGTCTAAAACTATTATTGCAAATACCGGACAAGATTTGGCGGCATCCAAAACATTTTCAAAAGTATCTTGAGTAATCTCAACAAAACCGTTTTCATCCGGCTCATAACCTTGATCTAATATAAAAACCTTTCCAGAATCATCAACTTTAAAAACTTTTGGAGAAATAGCCTCACAAGACCCTGCTCCAATACATACATCTCTTAAAACTTTTACTTTAAACTTTTTTTGTTTTTTTTGCCCTGCCATACTATTAGTTTAATTTGCCAACTTCTTTTCTGTTTAAATTCTGATCGTATTCATATATTATATTATCATCTTCGTCTTGCGTTACTCTGTGAGAACCATCGCAAAAAGGCTGATTTTTAGATAAACCGCACATACAAATCCAAACAGATTGATTTTGTGGTTTTATTTCTATTGGACCTTTGTCTTTTTTTATAACTCTTCTGGCCATATGTTTAATTTAATTATAATGGTGTGTAAATAATTATAACATATATTCCCAACAAGCAAAAATTTTTTGTAAAACATTTTTTTTAAAATTCCCTCCCTTTTCTTGCTTTTATATTTTTTTGAAACGGGTGCTTTACATCAACCACCTCGCTCACTAAATCAGCTATCTTAATCAAACTTTTTGGCGCTCCCCTTCCTGTTAAAAACATATCAACACCTTCGCCAATCTTTTTTTTAGCCGCCTTCAAAAACTCAACAACATCTTTTGTCTTTAACAGTTTAAGTTGCAGGGCGTTGTTAATTTCATCTAAAACAACTAAATTATACTTTTTTGATAAAATTATTTTCTTTGCCAAATTAAAAGTTTTTTCTGCTGCTCTTTTATGTTCAACTAAAGGTAAGTTATCTCCCATTATTCCAACAAATCCCAAACCTCCTTTGTAAAAATACACATCCTTGAGGCTCTTTAAAATTTTTTCCTCTCCTGTTTTAAATTTGTCGCTTTTAATAAACTGCAAAAAAGCAACCTTTCCGCCATGCCCCAAAACTCTTATTGCCTGCCCAATTGCCGATGTTGTTTTCCCTTTGCCGTTACCAATTAAAAGCAGAATCATATTTAGTTGTTTCTCTTGTTTTCTTGTTCAACTGGTACATCAATCTCGCAAACTCCGGCAACACAGGCAAATTCTTTTGCGCCCTGAGTTTCATCATCCTTTTCGTAAAGAACTAATCGTGAAAAATCAAGCTCTGGAAAGTCTTTCATTAAGTTTTCGTATTTTCCTTTTGTTATGTCTTCATATGGAGCCAATTGATAAACATGATCTGAGCTTGGCAAGAAAGATAACCCTCCCAAGACATCCCAGTTTTCATAAAGCCAATCCGCAACTTTTATCCATTCATGCGGTTTAACATATATTGTGCAGGAAGGATTGTGCTCTGTATAATTCACCTTGACTTTCTTCCAGTACTCTAACTGATCTATTGCTGAAAGTTGATGTCTTGTTATAGCTCCCTTTGGCGACTTTCTTGGGAATTCCAAAACAAAAGTTGTTGCATTCTCAACTGATTGTCCTACCTCTGGATAATAAGGTATTTTTTGATCTTTTAGCATCTCAAAAAGAGGGTCGGTTGCTGAAATTCTTACTCTTCTTATAAAATATTCTGAAAATCTTGGGTGAATACCAGAAGCAGCATCGACCAATTGCGATACTGTTCCACTTGGTTTCACGCAAGTAACACAGGTTGAAGGGTTAATACCAAATTTTTTAGCATATTTTTCGTTCGTTTCTATTGCTACTCTTTTAAGTTTTTGCAAAAACTTCTCGTTTCTTACAATAGGACAATCCCAGTGCCCTGTAATTGAAACACCTAAAAGAAGCTCTTGCTCACAATTATCTTTCCATTCTTTTGAAATAAAAGGAAAGTAAGTGAGAATTGCCTGATATGTTCCCAAAATAGTTGCTATTCTAACTTTTTCAATTAAAGTTTCTTCTGTATCAGATGGTCTTGCAACAACCTCTGTTAAATTACAAAACTGCTTTGAACGAAGTATAATCTCGCCACAGGGGTTTGTGCCAACATATTGTAATTCTTTTTCTAAAAACTTTCTTCTCCTTTCTGGAACCTGATTTAATACTGCAGCTCTATTAAATATACCTCTTTCGCCTGTTCCGCTTTTAGCAAGCGCTAACCATTCTTCTAAAAATTGTTGGGTTGTTGGTTTTTCATTGTAAACAGCAGAATTGTTAGCCATTGACCTTTGAGGCTCTAAGATATAAAATTGTCCTTCTTTCGCATGCCTCATTGCTTCATCGTCTAAATCAGACAAAGATATTAAAGCAGTCCTTCTAACTCCTCCAACCACTACAACTTCACCTATTTTACAAATAATATCATGCACATCTAAATTAGATAATCTTTTGCCTTGCCTTGATAATATTTTGTTTTTTATAAAAATTAAGCATTGTCTTAATGGCTCTGGCCCAGAACTTCTACCGCCCATTGTTTTTAATCTTGCGCCAGCAGGTCTTAATTTAGAAAAATCAAAATCAACATCCTTTCCCTCATACCAAGCTTTCATACCATGAACAATCGCTCTTGCCCATCCTTCCTTGCTGTCTTCAATAACATAAGTTTTCAACTTCACTCCTGTTTGCCTCTTAACAATAGGGAGCTGCTGAACAACATGACTTTCAACAGAAAAACCCAAACCAGCGCCGCACATTAAAATGTACATTATGTCGCCAAAATCTTCTATTTTAGTTGGAGCAATGAAAGAACAATTATAAGCAGCAACATTCGTTGCCCTACAGGCAGGTCCAGCAGACCATAACAATCTCATTGAAGGCATAACTTGTTGATAAAGTATTGCCTGCTTTATTTTTTCATATTCGCTATCTGACAAAACTTTGCCAAGATTTTCTTTCATAAAATTCATAAATCTATCAACTGTTTCTATCCACGTTTCTCTTCTACCTTCTGAATCAAGCCATCTTGAATAAGTTCTGTAAAATATAAATTCTCTGTAAGGGTCGTAATCAAAATATTTCCTACTTTCTTCAACTAATTTTTTAACACTTTCTGGCACCTTTTTTACCAACTCTCTCAACTCAGCTCTCTTTTTTCTATACAAAATATAGGCTTTTGCTGTTTTCGGATAGTCCATCAAAATTAAAGCTTCTTCAACAACATCTTGAATTTCCTCTATCGAAAGCAAATAGCCTTTGGGGTATCTTTTTATGAGTTCGTCGTAAACTTTTTTTGCTACTTTTGCTGCTGCTTTATCTGGATCATCTTCTTTTGTTTCATTAAATGCTTTCCAAATAGCCCGTAAAATTCTGGTTCCATCCCATGGCACAATGCGACCATCTCTTTTTTTAACTTTTTGAAAATGTTTTTCTACTTTGTTTTCTATTTTTGTTGGTGCCATGGTTTTTTGCTTTAATTATAATTATATTTTTAATGTTTCCTGCCCTGGTTGCCAATCAGCAGGACACAAACAGCCTGTTTGCAAGGCCTTCAAAGCCCTTAGCATTTCTTTTATTGATCTACCAACATTGTCATCTGAAACATTTATCCACTTAACAACAAAATCTGGAGAGATTATAAAGGAAGCCCTAAAAGCAGCACCTGTTTGCTCATTTAAAACTCCAAAAGTTCTTGAGAAATTGTGGTTGGTATCTGCTAAAACATAATATTTTGCTGATTTTATTCTCTCGTCGCTTTCAAACCATGCTTTGTGGCACCATTCACTATCTGTGGAACAGGCAAAAACCTCACAATTTGCTTTGTAAAACTCACCTTGCAATTTTGCTAACTCTGAAAGTTCTGTTGGGCAAACAAAAGTAAAATCTCTCGGGTAAAAAACTAAAGCGATCCATTTACCCTTAAAATTTTCCAAGGAAAGTTGACCAATTTTACCTTCTTTATAATAAGGTATTTTAAAAAACTCTGGTACTTTTGATGAAACTTGAATCATATTTTTGAGAAAAAGTTAAATATTATGTTAATTGTAAAATACGAAAAAAGTCTGTCAAATTTTCTAAAGCTTTGTTGGAAAAAATTAAAAAATTGTCAAGTTTTTAAAAAAATTTTTACTGATTTTCTGAGATTGGAATCTTGTACCGAAGCCAGTGTACCGAGGTCAGACCTCGGTATAGTTTGGTCAAGGGCAGACCTCGGCCAAGTTTGGCCGAGGTCTGCCCTTGACCTT
>BEIK01000018.1 GCA_002923395.1 bacterium HR34
ATTGTATGGTTTTTAAAATTTAACAAAACGCTTCTTCAAGGAAAAGTGAAAAACAATTTTTATTATATTACCTTAGGAATATTTTTTAACGCTATTGGTCTTGTTGCTCTTGTGCAGGGAAATTCAAAACTTTTTTATGACTTGCACAATGTTTTAATGATGATAGGATTGGTATTTTTTGTTATTGCTGCTAAAAATTTATATTCTTTGTTGCGATAAATTCATTTTTTATATATAATAAAATCAGTATTGGAATTATAATTAATAAAAAATTATGATTATAAAAATGTGCGATAAGTGCGGAGATGAAAACTGCAACTGCGGAAGCGACGGTGAAAGCAAAGGTTGCAGCTGCTAAAATATTTATTTGCAACGCTTTTTAAAAACCCCTCTTTCAGAAGAGGGGTTTTTGATATAATAAATTATTATGAACTATTTTATTTGTCATTACAGCGAAATAGGGCTTAAACGAAAAAATAGGGCTTTTTTTGAGAAAAAGCTTATTTTTAATATTAAAGAAATTATTGGCAGGGAAAATATTAACAGAATATACAAAAACATCTCAACAATAATAATAGAAACAGAAAAAAGCGGAAGTTTTATGTCAGAAAAATTAAAAAAAGTTTATGGTTTGGCAAACTTTGCGCCTAGCCTAAAAACCGAAATTGATATCAATAAAATAAAAGATGTTAGTTTACAAGTTATAAAAGATAAAAAATTAAAAACATTCAAAGTAGAAACAATAAAATCTTACAAAAACATTAATTTAAGTTCTCACGATATCAACTGCATCGTTGGGGATTATATTTTAAAGAATACAAAAAACAAAAAAGTTAATCTTGATTCACCTGACATAACAATATTTATTGAAATTTTAAAAGGTGAGGTTTTTATTTATACTCAAAAAATAAAA
Organism: bacterium HR34; assembly: GCA_002923395.1. NCBI lineage: Bacteria > bacterium HR34. The sequence goes on from BEIK01000018.1 coordinate 914, forward strand.
TGTTATGGCGGTTTGCCTGTTTCTACTGCTGGCAAAGTTGCTGTTATGATATCAGGCGGAATTGATTCTCCTGTTGCTTCCTCTTTAATGCAAAAAAGAGGAGCAAAATGTATTTTTGTGCACTTTCACGCTTATCCTTATACAAGCAAAAGTTCAATAGAGAAAGTTGAAAGATTGGTTAAAATACTAACAGAATATCAAATTGATTCAAAACTTTATTTAGTGCCTTTCGGCGATATTCAAAAAGAAATAATTTTGACAGTACCAACAAAGTTTAGAGTTTTATTTTATAGAAGAGTGATGGTAAAAATAACTCAAGAGATAGCAAAAGAAGAAAATTGTTTTGGTATTGTAACAGGCGACAGTTTAGGGCAAGTTGCGTCTCAAACATTAGAAAGTATGTTTTGCGTTCAGCACGGCATAAAATTGCCGATTTTTAGACCCTTAATTGGTTTTAATAAAGAAGAAACAATAAAACTTTCTAAAGAACTAAACTTATACGAAATTTCAATTTTGCCCTATGAAGATTGCTGTTCAAGATTCGTTCCTCAAAATCCTGCGACGAAGCCAGACATCAAAGAATTTTTGGAATGTGAAAAAAGGTTAAATATAAGTAAAATAATAAAAGATGCTTTAAAAAAAGTTGAAATTAGAAATTTTAATTTAAACAAATGATAGACAATTTATTAACAATCATTCTCGCTACTTTTCTTGTTAGTTTAATATCGTTTTCTGGCATATCGCTTATTTTACTGAAAGAAAACGTATTAAGAAAAATTTTAATTTATTTTGTTACTTTTGGAATAGGCGCTTTGCTGGCAAATTCATTTTTTGATTTAATCCCAGAATCTTTTGAAAAAGCCAACGATTTTCAACAAGGATTTTTTTATGCGTCTGCTTTCTTATTTTTTGGTTTTATTTTCTCTTTTTTTCTTGAAAATTTTATCCATTGGCATCACCATCACAAAAAAGAACATCCTGAAATAAAATCATTTTCCTGGCTTATTGTTATTTCAGATACTTTTCACAACTTTATAGACGGCTTTATAATAGCAGGCGCTTTTATAATAGATTTACATTTAGGCTTAATTGTTACTTTAGCGGTTATATTTCACGAGATACCCCAGGAAATAAGCGATTTTGCAATAATTCTTTATGGAGGTTTTAGTAAAATAAAGGCCTTGTTTTTTAATTTCTTGAGCGCTCTTTCTGCTGTTTTTGGCGGCATTTTAGGATTTTACTTTTTAAACTCCTTTGAAAACTATTTATTTTTAATAGCGTCTTTTGCCGCCGGCAACTTTTTATATATTGCTTGCGCTGACTTAATGCCAGAATTAAAACAAGAGTCATCAAAAGACAGAATAAAATATTTTTTTGTTGTAATTTTAGGCGCTTTGTTAATTATTATCTTAGGGCAGTTAATAGGCGAGAGTTATGGTCATTAATAAAAATAAAAAACTTGCAATTTTCGATGTTGAGGGAGTTTTGATAGACGCAGAATATCTTCCTCTTTTAGCAAAAACAGTTGGCAAAGAGAGAGAAGTTTGGGAGATAACGAAGATGGGGTTAGAAGGTAAGGTTTCCTGGGAAGAGGGTTTAATAAAAAGAATAGATATACTTCAAAAAGAAAACATTACTTTTCAAACAGCTATTTCTGTTGCAAACTCTTTGCCTTATACATCAGGTATAAAAGAAGTTTTCAAATTTTTGCAAGAAAACAACTTTTTAATAAGCGCTATTTCTGGAGGATTTTCTTTGTTTGTAAATAGGCTTAAAGAAGATTTTAACATTGATTATGCCTTTTCAAACGAACTTATTTTTGAAAATGGATTTTTAAGAGGAGTTAAAATAAAAGTTGGCAATGATAAATCTGCGCCGTTAAAGAATATAATTGAAAAAGAAAAAATTTCCAAAAATAACATTCTTTGTGTTGTTGATGGCGCCAACGACTTGAAGATTTTTGACATATCAGGCTTTAAAATTGCTTTTTGCGCTAATGATATTGTTAAACAAAAAGCCGACGCTATTGTTGATAAAAAAGATTTAAGGGAAATTATACCTTTAATAAACAAGAATTTTAGTTTTTAATTATTTTTCTTGACCTTCTTTGCTAATAAAAGATAAAATTAATTAATGCATTAGAGCCTTTATTATAATTAAAATAAATAATATGGCACAGGCATACTGCGTTAAGTGCAAAGCAAAAAAAGAAATGAAAGACGAAAAAGAGGTTGAAATAAAAGGAAAAGGTGGTAAAACAAGGAGAGCCTTATCAGGAACATGTCCTGATTGCGGAACAAAGATGTTCAAAATTTTGCCTTCTCAAAAATAATTTAGGTTTTTAAATTTTTTCTCGTTTAATTTTATATGAAACTTTCGGTTTTATTATATGTTTTAATTTTTCTAATATCAGCAAATTTGGCGGTTATAAAAGTTTTTGTTGATCTGAAAGATTACAACCAATTTACTGTTTATTTTTTTGATGTTGGGCAGGGAGATGCGATATTAATAAAAACCCCTTATTTGCAAAACATTATTATTGATGCTGGTCCATCAGCGCAAGTTCTGTCTGATAAATTAACTAAGAACATACCTTTTTGGATGAAAAGAATTGATTTATTTTTAGCAACCCATCCAGAATACGACCACATAGGAGGAGTTAAAGCGTTTTTTGATGATTATAAAGTTTTAAATGTTTTACGTAGCGGTCTCAAAAAAGAAACTAAAACTTTTGAAATTTTTACAGAATATATAACAAAAGCAAAAAATGTTTCTATCGCTCAAAAGGGCACAAAGGTTTTTCTTGATAGCAACAAAACAAATTATTTTAAAATCCTCTGGCCAAAAGAAAACTTAAATAATGTTTTTGTTAAAAGCACTAATGATTATTCTATTGTGTTTTTGGCAAGATTATCTAGTAAAAAATTTTTATTTACAGCCGACATATCTTCTAAAATTGAAAAAGAGCTAATAAAAGAAGATATTAAATCTGATATTTTAAAGGTTCCTCATCACGGAAGCAAATTTTCATCAAGCAGTGAATTTTTAGATAAGGTTTCGCCTTATTTTGCTGTTATTATGGCAGGGAAAGGTAATAGATACAATCATCCGCATCAAGAAACATTAAAAAGATTAGAAGAGAGAAATATAAAAGTTTTAAGAACAGATTTGATGGGCGACATAGTGTTCAGATTTTAATTTATATTCTAATACCATTTTTTAATAACATTTAAGACTGCATTTAAGGTAACAGAGGTTAGGTTCCAACAGCTTAGAAATGTAATCTGTTAGTTTAGGATTTGTTTTTTCCACTAGGTTTGTAATAAAAAAATAAAAATCAATCCCACCTAAAACAAAAAAAGTTCAACGACATAATAGATACATATAACAATCGAAATATCCAACTACAAAAATCATTGACGAAGGTTCATAATTGTTTAAAATTAATGTATAATCAAAGAAAGCTAAAAAATATTATAATTTATGAATTTACAAAATATTAAAAAACTAAGGAAAATTCTGTTTATTTTAGTATATTTTTTTGTATTTTTGTTTATTTCAGCAAATTCTTTTGCTTCAAACCAAAGCAGCATTTTACCTCAATTTTCAAATATAAACCTCGAAAAACTCTTTGCTTCATCTCAAAACATTTTAGATACAATACAAACTAACTTAAAATGTAATCCTTTATTAAAAACGATATTAAAAAGAATAATACAGCTTAACTGTCCATCAGATAACCCACAACCACAACCACAACCACAAACACCTAAACCACAACCACAAAAAATCCAATCTGAGCAACCACCAGCCCAACAACAATCACAATCCCAATCAGAACAACCAACACAAAACCTAAGTTACCTCCAAATACAAGGATTATTTGAAAAAATAAAACAACTTGAAAAACAACTCCAACAATTAGAAAATCAACAACCACAAAAACAAACACCTCAACCTCAATCACAACAACAAATAAACGATGTAGTCCAACAGATATCAAAAACACTTCTATCTCTTTTCGTTTCAATACAAAACCTTCAAGAACAAAACAAAAATCTTCAAGAACAAGTAACCAAACTTGAAAACAATTCACTACAGAAAGAATTAATAGTAAAAGAAGTAAGAAGCAGTATAATACCTGCAATAATTCCAAGTCTTCCACCAACAGCAAAAATAACAGCAACCCAAACAATTAAAAACGACAACTTCGTATTCCAAACAGAAAGTTCAGGAGCTTTCATAGTAAATGTAATAAACGATGTATCAATAAAAGGCAACACCATAACTCTTGACGCAACCTCCACAACAGCACAATTCCCAATAATTCTCTCTGATACAACCAAAATACAAGGAGATCTCACAATAACAGGAGACATCACAGTCCAAGGCAATCAAACATACTCTGGTGGAGCAACCTTCACAGGCACAACAACAACACCAATCATAGAAGCAACCCAAAAAGGAACAGGTCCTGTTGTCTTGTTTGAAGATGAAGAATCAGACACAACACCATTCATAATAGACCAAAACGGTAATGTCCAAATAGGAGGCAACACAACAATAACAGGCAACATCCTTCCATCAGCAGATAACACCTACGACCTTGGCTCTTCCACTCTAAGATGGAAATCCCTTTATGTAGGACCTGGCTCAATTAATATAGACAAAACACCGGCACCAAACTATGAAAGACTATCCCTTTCCTTTGACGCACCAAACAACACCTTCTTAATCCAAACATCACAATCTGGCACAGGCACACTCTATCCACTTCATATAACAACCCAAGGCAATACAGGTCTATTCATATCAACAACAGGCAATATAGGAATAGGAACAACGACACCAAACAACTTCAAACTTGAATTCGCTGGCAACATAGGACCTTCCACAAACAACACCTACGACATAGGAAGCGCAACCAATCAAGTAAAAACAGGCTATTTTGGCACATCTCTATACACACCTCTTCTTACCACTTCATCAGGCGACCTTACCATTGATCCAGTAGGCAATACAATAATCAAGGGAAGCACAGCAGACAACACAACAGCAGCATTAAATGTTCAGAATAGCAATGGAACAAGTTTGCTGTATGTAAGGAATGATGGGAGAGTAGGGATAGGAACAAC
>BEIK01000019.1 GCA_002923395.1 bacterium HR34
TTTAAGACATTCTTCTAATCCTTTTGAAGTATCCGGAGCAATTTGAGGACACACAGGACCAATTGGTTTTGGAACAGATGATTGCTCTTCTGATGGTTGGTCAGATGGTTTGCTACATTTTTCTAGTTCTTTCTTTAGAATGGCTACCTTAGAGTTAAAGGTTTCTTGATCAATTTCTTTATTCTTGAATAATTCTTCGAGTTGCTTGATTTGTTTCTCAATAGATTCACAAATATTTTGCACTAAATTAGTTTCAGCTGGCTTTGCCTCTTCAATTTTTGTTTTAAGTTCTTTAATTGCTTCAATATTAACGATATTCGGTCTCTGACTAACTGGGTTTACTTCTTTTGCTTTTTCTTCTAATTCTTCAATAACTTTTTCAACTGCTTGTTTTTCTACTGGCACTCCATTAATTGCATACCAACCCTCTGAAGATTGAAGAGCTTCCCACTTTTGAGCACTTTGAATCTTTCCTTCTTCAATTAATCTTTTTTCAATATTCTCTTTTGCTGTTTCAATTCCTTTTTTAGCTTCTTCTGGCAGTTTTTCTTCAATTTTGGTTAAAACTTCTAAAGCTTTGAGTTCTTTCACTCCTTCTGGATAAGGCAAATTATTTAAAACATTTTCAATTCCTGCTTGGGCTGCTCTCCATGATTTGTCAACTTGATTAGCAGTTATAGCATCAGAACTTTGTCTTGCTTGAATAAGGTCATCGATTATAAGTTGATCTTTTTCTTTAGCGATTAATTCATCAAATAAAATTAAGTGACGTGTGTTTCTTTCAGCAAGTTTAGTAATTAACTCTTCAACTTTAGGATTAACTTCTAAATTTTTAATTCTATTTGTTAACTTTTCTTGAGTTTTAACATAATTTTGAACTGCTTTTTGCAGTGCTTCTTTACTTTTTGAAGTTTCATAAACTTTGACTAATTCAGCTAATTTTTCATCAGCAATTTGTGATTCTAAATCAGCTTTTTTAACTGGATCAAAAGTAAAGAAAAGCTTAATTCCTCGCCACAATTCTTTAGTAAAATACAATGGACTAGTTGGAAGTATGCCTACTTTTTCACTTACTATATATGGAGAATGAGCAACTGAAAGTCTTGGCTTTGTCTTATTTTCCTCGCCCAAAGCAACCTGACTAAAAATCAATAATCCTAAAATTAAGAATATTGATATTTTTTTCATGGTTGTTTTTGTGTTTTAATTTTATATTTTTTTAACTACGGCCTTTATTTTATTTTAAAAAAATTTTTTATGGTTGTAAAGCATTAACTGCATTAACTAAGCCTGAACCATATAAATTATCTTTGCCAGGATAACCTAAATCAACTGCTGATTGTTCTAATTTTTGCTGGACTTCTGAAGGGATGCAAACACCATCTAAATTCAAATCACAAGTTTTTCTATCTAAAACTAAAGCAGCAACACCAGTTACATGAGGAGCAGCCATTGAGGTTCCTGATAAAGTTGCATAAGTCTGTCCTTTATAAGTTGAATAAATTGAAACTCCTGGAGATGATAGATCAACTTCAGGACCGCGAGAAGACCAACTTGCTAATTGATTGTTTTGATCAGTAGCTGAAACAGCAATAACTTCAGGATAAGCAGCAGGATAAGTTACTGAAGAGCCAGTATTTCCAGCAGCAGCCACCATTGTAATACCAGCATTATAAACTCTTAAAATTGCATCATGAAAAGATTGAATGTCAGCTGATGTTCCTAAACTCATATTTATAACCCAGTCTCCTCCTTGAGTTTGTTTTTGCTGAACGACCCAATCTAAACCTTCGATCACATCAGATAAATAACCAGAACCATTAGCTCCTAAAACTTTAACTGCATATAAATCAATTTTTGGACCAACACCAACTACTCCAATTGAATTATTTATTGCTGCTACAATTCCAGCAACATGTGTGCCATGACCATTATCATCATTAGGAGATTTCCAAGGATAAATAGTGTTAATACCGCCTTTAATATTCGCTTGTAAATCAGGATGCTTTAAATCAATTCCAGTATCAACAATTGCCACTTTAACTGAATCACCTGTTGTTAAATTCCAAACTTGTTCTGCATCAACTCGATCTATTCCCCAAGGTAATGTTTGTGGAGGTTGAGGTTTTGCGCCTTGCACTTTTATTGCTTCTACTTTACCTAATGCTTCAACAATTACATCATCGTCAATTCTCAAAACTTCTTTTTGCTGCCTTAAAAGTTTTTTAGCTAAAGGATTAAGTAAAACAACTTTTCCATTGACTAATCTCAAATCTTTAACCTTAACTCCTCCAATTTTACTTAAAACTTCTTCTTTAACTTTCTCATCAACTCCTTCTTTAAAAACAATAATTTTTCTTGAAGATTGTTCTTTTTGAGCAAAAGAAAATAAGCCGAAAAAAAGGCTGAAAGTTAGAGCACTTATTAAAAATAAGTATAATTTCTTACTTTTCATAGTTTAAAAATTTTTTAATCTCGATTATTTAATTATTATTGTATTTTTACAAATATCAAGTTTTTAAAATTTCTCTAATATCCTATTAAGAGCCATTAATAACGCTGAATTTCTTAATGGTATTCGATATTTTTGTGAAGTTTCCCAAACTTTATCAAAAGCTTGACTTAAATATTCTTCTAATTTTTGAAAAACTTCTTCCTTATTCCATTTTCTATTTTCAATATTTTGGAGCATTTCAAAATAAGAAACAATTACTCCACCAGCATTAGCCAAGATATCCGGCACAACAATAACGCCTTTTTTGTTTAATATTTCATCTGCTTTTTCAGTTGTTGGATTGTTTGCCATCTCCAAAACTATTTTTGCTTTTATGTTATTTGCATTTTCTTCAGTAATAACATTTTCAACAGCAGCTGGAATTAAAACATCAACATCAAGCTCTAAAAGTTCTTTATTGGTTATATCTTTGCCCAATTTTGCATCGCAAACACTAACAACACAATAACAACCACTTAGCAATCCTTTTTCTTTTTTACATTCCATTACTAATTCTGGGTTAAGACCTTTATCACTATAAATTCCACCTTTTACATCTGAAAGAGCAACTATTTTATAACCATTTTGATATAAAAATTTAGCAATATTATAACCAACATTACCAAATCCTTGGATAGCAATTGTTAATTCATTTTTGTTTAAATTCAATTTTTTAATCAATTTACTCAAAACAATCTCGCCACCTTTTCCAGTTGCTTCTTCTCTTCCTTCAATGCCTCCTTTTTCTATTGATTTCCCTGTAAAAGTTGCCAACAACTTTTTATCATCACTTTCTGCAACCTTAATATACTCATCCACCATCCAATCCATAATTTTAGCGTTAGTGTTAACATCTGGCGCTGGAACATCTTTATCAGGACCAATAAGATCATAAACTTTTCTAACATATTCTCTTGAAAGCCTTTCTAATTCACTTTCAGATAAATTTTTTGGATCAACTTTAATTCCTCCTTTAGCACCACCCAATGGCAAACCAACTAATGAACATTTCAATGTCATAAGCAAAGCCAAAGTTTTTATTTCATCTTCATTAACTTCAGAAAAATATCTAATTCCTCCTTTATATGGTCCTAAAAAATTATTATGCTGAACTCGATAGCCTTCAAAAATTTCTAATTCGCCATTATCTCTTTTTAAAGGAATAAAAACTTTAATAATTCTTTGTGGAAAACTTAAAACTTCTAACAGTTCTTCAACTTTTGTTTTATCATGCCCAATTTTGATTAATAAATCAGCCAGTTTTCTTATTTTTGCTAATGTGTTTTCATAAATATTCATGGTTTCTTGTTTTTGAATTTCGGCCTTCTATGATACAATATCATTATAACACTTAATTAATTATTTAACAAAGAGTTAAATAAATTAAAACAATATACTAAAGGTGATTTAAAGGAATTTTTGACTATTTTCGAAGCTTTAAGTGATGGAATAGATGTAAAATGTTTAGAATTTTTGCCAAGAAAAAAGGTAATATTTGCGTTAGTGATTTTGCTAAGATTTTAGGTTTAACTTTGGTGGTGCTTCTCAACATTTAAAAATCTTAGAAAGAGCAAATATTATTAGAAGAATTAAAAGGGGCAAAATGGTTTGTTATGAAATTAATAAAAATAATAAAATTATTAGGTCGTTATTAAAAGTTTTAAATAACAAATGAAAGTCAAACTTCTATCAAAAAGAGAAATCGCAGAAGGCACAATGGAATTTTGCTTTGAAAAACCCGAGGGTTTAAATTCTAAAGCCGGTCAGCATTTTGTTTTAAAATTAATCAATCCTCCAGAAATTGATGAAAAAGGAAATGAAAGAGTATTTTCTGTTGTCTCTAGTCCTGAGGAAAATAAAATTTGCTTTGCTACTAGAACGAGAGATTCTGCTTTTAAGAAAGTGTTGAAAAATTTACCCGAAGGAAACGAAATCGAACTTGATGGTCCTTATGGCCAAATGATTTTACCAAAAGATACTAATAAAACTCTTGCTTTTATTGCTGGTGGCATTGGCATTACTCCATTTATGAGTATGATTCGTTATGCTGTTAAAAATAATTTACCCTACAAAATTTATCTTTTTTATTCCAATCGTCGTCCTGAAGATACTGCTTATCTAGATGAACTTTTAGAATATGATAGCCAAGGAAAAATAAAATTAATTGCCACAATGACGCAAATGGAAAATTCTTCAAGACCTTGGAATGGTGAAAGGGGCTATATTAATGAAGAAATGATTAAAAAATATTTAGGAAAAGAAATTGGAAATACAACTTTTTATGTTGCTGGTCCACCACAAATGTCTCAAGCAATGTATGAGCTTTTAAGCAAAATGGGAATTGATGAAGATAAAATCAAAGGCGAAGACTTTAGCGGGTATTAAAAATTAAAATTATTAATAAAAACTCCAATACAAAACATTGTAACATTCTGCAGAATGTGAGAATATTGTTTTGTATTAAATTGCTAATATTTATTTATCTGAGGGTTGGGGTGCAAATGTTATTAACACATTTTATTATGAATTGGCCGGTAATTCCTGAACAAAAATCTGGGCATTGTTTCGAAGTATCAATAAAATTTTTATTACCAAAGGCACATTTCCCTGTTTCTTTATCTACACCACAAGCACAATCAGCATCAGATTGACAAAAAAGTTTTGAAACTCCAGAAGATGGAACCTGAGGTATACCAGGTAAACCTCCTGGTAATCCTGGTATTCCTGATTCACAAGCTTTTAAATCTTCATCGGTGAAATTTGGCAAGCCTCCATCCATACCAAAATTAGTTAAAGTAATTGAACGAG
>BEIK01000020.1 GCA_002923395.1 bacterium HR34
GCAAAAAACTTTGATAATCAATGGGTTGCAAAAACATTAAATTAATAATTAATGGTATTTTCATATGTTTTTATGATTTTATTTAATAACTTTAAATCAGCAATTCTATTTGAACTATTTAATATTATATAAATGTACCATTCTTTTGTTATTAAAATCAAGTTTTCTTTTGCTAAAGGCGTAGTTCCTGTTTTACTTCCTAAAATATTATTTTCAAATTCCTCAAAATATAAAGCTTCATTTACATTCTTTAACTTATACACCTTTCCTCCTAAACTTTCTACTTCATCTTCTTTTGCAATAGTTATTTCAAATAGTATGGGATAAGTATTTTTAATGTAGATAATTAGTTTTACTAAATCATCAACCGACGACAAGTTAATTACCCCTTTTATGTCAAGTCCTATTGGATTCTGAAAATAAGTATTTTCCATTTTAAGTTCTTGTGCCTTTTTCTGCATCATATTTACAAATTTATTATAACCAATTTCACTAGCAAGAGTAAAAGGCGCTTTATTAGATGAGGCAATCAAAGACAATTTTATTAAATCTAAAACATAAAATTTTTCTCCTTCTTTTATTAAATCATCTATATTAAAAACGGTGTTGAAGTTAAAATCTTGTGCTTGATTCGGGATTTGTAAAACATCAAAAATTTTATAATTTTCAATGGCAACAAGAGAGGTCATTAACTTTGTTAGACTTGCAATTGGAAGTTTTTTATTTTCATTCATTTTTAATATATAATTACATTTTTCGTTATCGCACTTTAAAAACCCAAAACCTTTTGCTGTTACATTTATTCTCCAAGGCTCTTGTGTTATTATTCTTTTTATTTCTTCTTTTGTATAAAAATTTGAAATCCATATAGAATTACTCCACTCAAAATTTTTTGTCATACCACCTATAACAATTATTTCATCCTTAAACACAACAACAGATTGATCTTCTATTTGAGGCAGGTTTGTTTTAATAAACGGTTTCTCCCAATTTATTCCATCTTCACTTATCCATACATTTTCTATTTCACTCTCGCTGGATGTGCCTCCAATAAGTAAAATTTTGTTTTTATAAGTTACCATAATTTGCCCTTGTCTTTTTTTGAAATCTGGTTTTTTGTTTATTAATTGCCAATTTTTCCCATCATCTGACATCCATACATCTCCAAATAATATTCCAGTTCCTGCCATACCTCCTGCCAAATATATTTTATTTTTATATACGACAACCCCAAAATCCCAACGAGGTGAAAAACCAGCGTTTTGAGTTAAAAGTTTCCAATTCACTCCGTCTTCTGACTCCCACACATCATTAAAAACCACTTTTTTACCATTTAAGTTATAGTTAACGCCTCCAATAAGCAACAATTTATCTTTGAACTCTATAACTTGCTGACCTTCTCTTTGCCCGAATTCTGGGTCGTTTTTAATCTTTTTCCATGTGATGCCATCTTCAGATTCCCAAACTCCAACATTATACCCAACAACAGGCGACCAACCACCTAATAAAAACAATCTGCTATTAAACTCAACAATAGAAGCAGATCTTATTGGAGGAAAATCAGCATGTTCTTTTATTAGTCGCCAATTTTTACCATCTTGAGACATCCAAATATCATTGAAATATTTAGCGTTTTTATAATCCACATAACCTTTTTCTTTATCAATAATATTATCTTGAGCGTTCAACCCACCTGTTAAAAACATTTTTCCATTAAAAATGTAAACAGTATGAGAATCCCTTGCCTCAAAAGGTAAATTTTCAATTTTACTAAAGTAAATATTTTCTAAATAAGAATCTTGAATAGTAGAAGGGATAATTTCATTGTTAAAATTATAAACACCTGCTTTTAAGTTGTTTTTATTTATATCATTTTCACCATAAAAAAGATAAAAAATGAAACCAACAAAAAAGAGGAAAATAAAAATAAAAATTAATTTTTTAATGCTCATTTTTTAATATCTAAATTTATTCTTGCTGTCTCTTTTTGATAAAATTCAAACTTTCTTTTGCGAAAACCCCGATATTGATTTTTGAAAAATTCGCTCGGCCGGGGCGGGAAACGAAGAATATACTAATTGGCTGCGGGGCTAGGATTCGAACCTAGATTACCAGGGCCAGAACCTGGCGTCCTACCATTAGACGACCCCGCAATAACTATATTTTAAGGTACTTTCCGGGATTGAAGCTGGAGAGATAGGTTCTTTACCAGGGCGCAATAACTATATTTTAAGGTACTTTCCAAGGCTTATTAATGACGTTAAAGTGGAAATAATAATTGATACTAACAAATTTATTGAAATTATCAAAAATATATTATCAATAAAATAATCCATTAAACTAAACCCAGACAATATACTCTTTAAACTATCATTAAAGATAAACAATAATACCGAAATTATACTCAAAGTTATTAAAGTTGATATGATCACTGCGAAAACTGCCTGGGCTATAAATGCGCTTCTTATAAACCAGTTTGATGCTCCTATTAACCTCATTACTTCTATTTCTTCTTTTGCCGTTGCGATTGAAAGTTTTACCTGATTTATAGTTACCAATATAGCAATAATTATAAAAATGGCAATAAAAGATATGAACCCAATATTTATTTTTTCTGAAAACGATGAAATTTTTTCTATAACAGGTTTTTTAGCAGTAAAGTCAATTTCGTCAATTTTGTCTTTCAAATCTTCTATGTTTTCTATTTGTAAAACTATGTCAGCGTAAGACTCTAAATTGTCTGCTTTTATATTAAAAACTGATTTGAAAGGGTTTTCACCAACTTCTTTTAGTGCTTCTTGCACAACTTCATCTGACGAATGCTTCTCTAAAAATTTTTCCAAAACCTCTTCTTTGGATATATAATCAACTTTTCTTATACCTTGTATCGCCAAAATGTTTTCTTTAATTTTCTCAACATCTTCTGGTAAAATTTCCTGCTTAACATATATACTTATATCAACCCTGTCTTTAATAATTTCTATTATGTGTTTATTTACTCCTTGGAATAAAAATAAAGAAGTCAACAGAAACAAAACTATTGAAAAAATAAAAATATTTGCACTTGCTATTGCTTTTTGTCTTTTAAATGTTTTTATGCCCCACCTTGCACCTTTTAAAAAATATTTCATATTTTTATAATATAAATTTACCTTCTTTGCTGTCTAAAACTAATTTTCCAAAATCTAAACTTAAAATTCTTTTTTTATCGTTTGCGTATTCTAATACTTCTCTGTTGTGAGTTGCAAATAAAATTGTTGTTCCAAGAGAATTTACTTTTTTCAAAATATTCACTACCATTCTAGCATTATAAGGATCCAAATTTCCAGTTGGTTCGTCAGCAATTAAAATTTCGGGTTTTTTAGCCAAAGCTCTTGCCAAGGCAACTCTCTGCTTTTCTCCTTCAGATAGCTCATACGGAAACTTATTTTGTTTATCTAACATATCTACAAGTTCAAGTGAGTTAAAGGTATTTTCTTCTATTTCTTTTTTTTCTTGCCCCAAAATATCCAAAGCAAAGGCTATATTTTCAAAAACAGTTTTATCATCTAAAAGTTTATAATCTTGGAAAACAACTCCTATTTTTTGCCTTATTTTGTATATTTTGTTTTTCGGAACTTTTAATAAATTTTGCTCTAAAACAAAAATTTCACCTGCGCTCGGCATCTCGAAACTTGATATTATTTTTAACAAGGTAGTTTTTCCGGCACCTGACCTCCCAACAACAAAAACAAATTCGCCTTTTTCTACTTCAAAACTAATATCTTTTAAAGCAACAACTCTTTCTTTTAGCGCAGTTTTATAAATTTTTGTTATATTTTTAGCCTTTATTATCATTTTCTTTTAAATATAATTCGGCTTCTATTATATCATCTAGATCTCCTTCCAACACTTTTTCGACATCAGAAGTTTCGTACCCGCTTCTATAATCTTTTAAAAGTTTATAAGGATGCAATATATACGACCTTATTTGATTTCCCCATCCTATTTCCTTTTTTTCACCTTTAATTTTTTGTATTTTTTCGTCTCTTTTCTTTTGTTCTAAATCATAAAGTTTTGCCGCCAATATTTCCATTGCCTTTTGTTTATTTATATCCAAAGATCTTTCGCTCTGACAGGTTACCACTATTCCTGTTGGTTTATGCCTTATTCTTACAGCAGTTTGTCTTTTGTTAACATATTGTCCTCCGGGCCCTGTTGCTGTTTTTGTTTCTATTTCAATTTCATCATTTTTAATCTCAACTTTATTGTATGGTATTTTAGGAATCACTTCAACTAAAGCAAAAGATGTATGTCTTAATTGTTGCGCCGAAAAAGGAGAAATTCTAACCAACCTGTGAACTCCTGACTCTTTTTTTAAGTTCCCAAAAGCATAAAGACCTTCAACTAACAAAGTTATATCCTTTATGCCTATTCTGTCTTCAATTTTATTGTCTGTGTAAGTTACGTCTAAAACAGTAAGTTTGTAGCCCTTGCTTTCTAAGTATTTTCTGTACATTTTATAAAGCATTGCTGCCCAATCTTGCGCGTCATCGCCACCAGCGCCTGCTATTATTGTTAAAATAGCGTCGTATCTATCGTATTCACCCGATAAAACAAGTTTTCTTTTATATTTTTTAAGTTCTTGTTTAAATTTGTCTACCAAACCTTCTAATTCTTTTTGCAAAACAGGATCTTCTTTTGCCAATTCAAAAGTTACTTTAACATCATTAAAACTTTCTTTAAGAGATTTTATTATGTTTATTTTTTCTTCGAAATCGGCTATTTTTTGAGAAATTTCTATTGTTTTTTGAGTATCTTGCCAAACTTCTTTTTTTTCAAGTTCTTTTTTAAGTTGCGTAGTTTCTTTTTGAAGCTTATCAACGTCAAAGATAGTGAGTTATATAATTCAACTCCTCTTCAAGTTCATTTATTGTTTGTTGATCGACCATGTTTTTGATTAGCTATATAAATTATCACGATGCTTACTATCTTTGGTTAAAATATCTAAATTTATTTTAGGAAAATTTTCTAATAAATTCTGAAATTCTT
>BEIK01000021.1 GCA_002923395.1 bacterium HR34
GTTTCTATTTTTTGTGGAGTTTGATAACTTTCTGGAACTTGATAATTAGTTTTTTCTTGCTGCTTTTTAAAGAAAACAAAATACGACCCAATAACTAAAACTAAAACTATCCCTAGAGCTAAAACAATAAAATTTTTATTCATTTTTTAAAAATTAAATAATTTTAACTTCTCGACCTTTTATTTAAATTATATGTTAAATTATAATTTTTAGTGGTCAAGATTGTAAAAGGAAGGTTGAAAAAAATATTAATGTAATCGCGATGGGATGGACTATCAAAAAATTTCGTCCCGCGGGAATGCCCCCTATTTTTATTTAAATTTATAAAAGTTCTTTTTCTAGTGCCTCCTCAAATTCTTTTTTCATTTGTTCATTATAAAATGGTAAACCGATTAATTTGAAATCTTTATTTTCCAAATTCATAATTAAATCTCTTTCTATTTCAGCTTTTTCTTTTAATTTAGTAAGAAACTCTTGTTTCCATGGCTCTGCTTTTGCATATACTTCGCCCTTAGGCTCGATAAATATTTGGTAAATTTTTATTTCATGATTTTTTTCTTTAAGTAACATCACAAAATCAGGTTCAAAAGCGCGTCCTTCATCAAAATCAAAAATCTGAAAAAACTTTTCATTCCTCAAAATAAGAATATCAGAATATTTTTCTCTCAATCTTTCTATAAAATCACTTATAAAATTTATAAAACTTTTTTCTTCGCTCGTACCATAAAATGAAGCTTTGTTTTCTTCTTCAACAGAATATTCCTGACCAAACCAATCAACTTCTTTGAGATCAATTTCAGTTAATTCTTTCCTTTTGACATCATCTAAATCAACTTTCAATCTCTTATTTTTAAAAACTTCCCATAATTGTTTTGCCTTAAATAAAGTAGATCCTTTAAAGTCTGAAACATTTACCTTTGCTTGTTCTGATATTTCCTTTATTACTGCTAATACTATTTCTATTTTTTCAGATGAACTCAATTTTTCTATTTTATCTTTTGGTCCCGAAATTTCTATTTCAACATTACCAAGATAAGCCGGAGAAAGAATGAATTCTTGTATTGATTTTAAGTGAGGAAAGAATTTTTTTAGCGTATCGAACTGATAAAACTCAATTTTATCTAACGCTCCTCTTATTAAGTTTTTTCCAAAATCAGAAATTTTAAATTTCTTTTTTGTTTTAACAATATCTTTTGATTTTTTAGAAATTTCCGCTTCTTCTAAAATAACTTTTTCTTCTATTTCTCCAGTTTTTAGTTCATAATTATATTCTTTTTTGATTTTAGCGTCAGTAAAATTTTTAATATCTTCTCTTAAATTTTTCACTTGTTCGTTTATGAAAATATATTCATTTCCCCATCTTTTTTTAACAGAATCTTTAATAAACAAATTTATCTGTTTATACTTTTCCGGTAAAATTCCCATTTCCGTAAGAGCGCTTTTAATTTCACTAATATAATCAGGGTTATGGGCGCTATGATAATGCAATGTTTCTATAATTCTTAATTCATGATTAATATCGTTATCAAATTTTCTTTTGTATTTATCCTGCGCCTCATCTAATTGAAATGGAAAATATCTTGCCCCTCTACCAATAAGCTGTGCTTCTCCGATGGTAGTATTCCCCGGTTTATATTTCCCACGAACCCATCTTCCGTCCCGTGTATTATACAACCTCACAATATCAAATAAATTAAGCACATCCCATCCTTCATTAAGCATATTAACAGCAAATATAGCTCTTATTTCGTTATCCTTACTTTCCAAAGAATTAAGTTTTAATTGTTTTTCCTCGTCAATATTTTCAGAATCTAAAAGCATCACTTTTTCTTCAGAAAAGTCTTCCTGTAATTCTTTTATTAAGTTGTCAAAGGTTATATTTTCTTTTTTAAAATAATCAAAAGTTTTTTCTAAATCTGTTCCTTTAGCTCGCTTTTCTATTCCTTCAATGTCTTTTGAAGATAAATTTTTTATTTTTGCTAAAAATTCTTCGTAGTTCTCTTTAGATTCTTTAATGCTTTTTGATTTAAAAAGAATCACCGGTTTTAGGCGTATCTTATATTTTTCAGCAACTTTTCTGCGATACTGACTTAAAATAACTGCTTGTAAAGCTCTATCAATCGGTTCCAAATCTGCTTGCAAAACTTCTATCTCTTTTGAATATTTATCTAATCTAAATTGTTTCAAATCGTACTGAAAAATAATTTTATCTTCATATTTCTTTATTATATTTTCATCTCTTAAATCAATTGTTGCTGTAAACTCTAATAAAATATTTTTACGATTTTTTTGAAAAATTCTATTAATTATGGTATATTCCCAACTTTTTTCAAGTTCTTGTTCTGTTTTATTATTTTTAGTAATTGTTTGCAGATGGTGTGCTTCATCTGAAATTAAAACAATATCTTTGCCTTCGAAATCTTCTTCAGTTAAAACATTTTCCCGAGGCTGCGTCATTCTTATATGCAATCCCTGTATTGTAGTAAAAATTATATTTATATCATCAGGATTAACACCTTCAAAATTTTGAACTTCTTTTATAAAAACTTCTTTTTCTCCAAATTTAATTTTTGGAGCAAAAAGATATTTTTCTGATAAAGGATTCAAAAAATTATCTCGCGTTTTTTCAATAATATTTACGCTATTTACAAAAAAGATAAAATTCCGATAGCCGAGCTTATATAAATACAAGATATTCGCCGCCATTATCAGCGTTTTTCCACTACCGGTAGCCATATGGAAAAGAAGATGTGCCGGATATTGTCTCTTTTGATAGCCATTAAAATAAAAATCGAATCTTCCTAACGCTTCTTTCTGATATTCTCGTAATTCAAATTTCGGGTTGAGGTTTTGAATTATTTCACCACTAACCCGTGATGTAAAATAATCTTCTCCAAATGATTCTTTTATTGAATTAAAAACCTCGTAAAGCATAATTTTATAATCTACGTTCTAGTAATTTCTTTTGATCTTCTTCTAAAATTTGCCTGTTTGGGTTTTGCCAATTAAATAATCGAAAAACATTTATAACCCACTCTACAGCGTAAATATTAAATTTTGCTATCAAATCATCTTTTTCATATAATTCATGGAATATAATTTTATTGTCTTCTATTTTACAAATATATGGTTCAAGCAAAAACCTGAATGGATTCTCAATAAACAACATTCTTTCCTTTACATCATATAATTCTATTAACATTTCAATCTTTTCTACATCTTTATATTCTTTTAGTTGAACAAGATTAGCTGCAAATTTAAAAATTTCCGTAAATTTATAAGTAGCGGCCACAATTTCAAAAAACTTATTAATTTGGTTTAGTTTTTCGTTACCAAATCTAAATCGCGATCTAATTTTATTAGCTTCTTCTTCGTCAATAACATAATCTTCCCACATCGCAAAAATATGTCCAAACTGTCCACTTGTAGTAAATTCCCAATATTCAATTTCACCCTCAAAATCACAATAGCTCCTTATTTTATCCTGTCCGGAAATCTCAATTTCCTCTATATTAAAATAAGGGTATGGCCAACCACGTAAATTAACATGTGATACTTCTATCGCCTTTGGTAAATTTTGAAGTTCGAAACGATCTTTTTGATAAAAATCAAAAGTTGGACGTATTATAACTCGCCAGTAACCTCTACTTTGGATTTTGTTTTTTATTTTTTTTGCTTCCTCTATCATCCTGTTATATTGTTAGTTCATTATTGTAAGGATTAACCACATTTTTTTCTTTGATAATTTTATATCGCCTGATAGTTTCTTTTTCGTATTTCTTATACGTTCTTTCAATTAGTTCTTGCCACTCGTCAATATCCGTAATCTCTTTATTCCCTATATTTCTTTTATTCCTTATATAAAGAGCTCCTTTTCTTAAACCTATATTTTCAGGATAAGCTTTTTCGCCTCTTTTTATTGTTTGAGTTTCCCCTATATAAACCAGAGGAAATTCTTTTGATTCCTGAACTTGAATGAAAACAAATTTCTTTAACTTTTCCCCTTCTTTAATTTCTTCTTTTGAAAGTTTACAATGAATGGGTTGATTTCCTTTTCCATTTAGAAATTTATTCAATGTGTCATGAGAGAAAGAATTATAATTTTCTTCAGAGAGGCCTATCCTTTCACCGTTATCATTTACTCCTATAATAATTACACCCCCTTCCTTTTCATTAGCTAATGCAAAAATTGTTTGGACAATTTCAAGTTTTTTCTTTCTATCGTTCCAAGAAATATCACCTTTGTATTCTAGATAAGTTTCTTCTTTGCCGTGGTATAAAAATTTTTTTAATTCTTCTGAACTCTTTGGAAATTTATTTTCCATAAAACTCCCTATTTAATTTTTTATCTTCTTCCGACACTTGGTAAGTTTCATCATCAATTTCGCTGTAGTTGACATACCAATGATTTTTATCTAAACACTCATACAAAAATCTTTTTTGGTTTTCAATTGATAAATCCTCAAAATCTTTTGCGTATTCGTCAATTGCTTTTACATCAACTTTATAACTCAAAAATGCATTTTCTTTCATTGTTTCCCATAATTTTTTAACTTCTTCTTTTGTTTTTGCTTTCTTAATCTCATCAGCAAAATTTTCATTCCATTTCATAAGTTCTAAATAAACAAAATCCCCACCGCCTTTCCAGCCAACT
>BEIK01000022.1 GCA_002923395.1 bacterium HR34
GTTAAACCTTCTTTGTGCTGGTGCATAACATTTCCGTTACCATCATGAAAATGCTGCCATGGAGATAGTTCGTTATCCTCTGTTGATTGATATTTTTCTTTTGAAAAATCTATTTCCTTATCAAAAATTATAACTTTTATATCAGCATGAACATGATAACTTTTTCCTTCTTTATTATCTAAAGAAATATTTAAAGGATTGTTTTTTGCTTTCTCAATAAGACTTCTAAATTCTTCTATTGAATTAGGATTTCTTTCTAACATTTTTCCTTGCAAAAAGAATGTTGGCGTACCTCGAAGATTTAGTTTATTTGCAAGAGATAAGTGTTTATTAACTATTTTCTTAACTTCGTCAGAATTATAATCTTTTTCAAATTGCTCTGTGTTTAAACCTATTTCTTGAGCATACTGCTTAAACTTTGAAAAAGGAAATAAATCTGTATCCCACTCTTTCTGCTTTTCGAAAATAATGTCGTGCATTTCCCAAAACTTTCCTTGCTTTGCAGCCGCTTCAGACGCTCTTGCTGCTTTTTCGGCGTTAGCATGTATGCTTTTTAAGGGAAAGTGTATATAAACAAAAGCCATTTCATCTTTGAATTCTTCTTTTAACTGTTTAAGAAAAGGGTAGTAATACCCGCAGGCAGGACATTGAAAATCAGAAAACTCAGCCAAAACAACTTTTGGATTTTTACTTCCATAAATATGGCCTATATCTAAAAATGTTTTTATAAGTTCTTGTTCTTTTGAAATATCAAAGCCAAAATCAGGATTAGCCTGCGTGTTCTTGTATTCTCTATACAAATAATACACACCTCCACCAATGATGGCAATCATCAAAAAAACCACTAAAATAGTTTTTTCGAAAAACTTAAAAAAGTTAGTTTTGCTTGATTTTTTCTCTTTTTGCTTTTTTAACTCTTCGTATTGTTGTTTATCCATTTAATTATTTATTCTTTATAATCAACAGAGTTTTTAATGATTTCTAAATTACAACTTTTATGTTCTGCGCACCACTCTTCACACTTTCGCGCCAACTCTTCTGTCTCATATCTCATATTACATTGAGAGCATTGATACAACTTCTTACCTTTCCCGTCGCTTGTCTTTGCAACCATTATTTTATTTTTATTTCTATTTTATTCCACAAATATATAATAGTCAGTGCTCCAACAATTATCCAAATGACAGATAAGATAATCAGCAAATTATTCAAAAAGGCTGTTTGCCATATTCTAGCAGACAATTTTTGAACCTCGCTTATTGCTACATTAGAAACTAAAAGGCTAAAACTTTCTGGATTACTTTTTGCAAACTCTTTAATTATTTGCCCTTCCTGATCGGTTGCTTGATTGTTCATTAATTTCCTTACCATTTCCTTTATTTGGGCTATATCATAATTTTGAGTGCCACCTGCTTCTTTATTATTATTCGTCATTTCTTCCATATGTGAGTGCATTGAATCGTTTTCTTCGAGTATATCAAACTCTGAACCTGTATGAGAGCTCGCAATATTAAACATCAAAAAACCATAAATTAAAGCAACCAGGAAAGATAAAGATATAAAAAACTTTTTACATTGCATAATAACTAAAAAGTTATTTTAAATTTATTCTCTTACTTCAAAAGGAACTTCTTTTATATCTGTTACGCAAACTGCTTCTAACTGGCCGTCGTCAAACTTTGGCTCTAACCTAAACTGTACTGCTGATTTTACTTTATCCCCAAGATTAAATGATAATGGCTTATTTGTTAAAGAATGAACATCCTCTACCTGAGAAGGAACATTTTTAACTATAACTTTATTGTTTTCAACTCTTATTTCTCCTGGAGAACCAAAAGTTATATCTTTTACCGCTGGGTTATCCCCACACGACTCATCGCTTCCCAAAACAACTACATGGTTGTGCCATACAGGATCATTTTCATCTTTTTGTAAAGCGCTGTCTTTAACTCCTGCATGGGTTGTTGAAACAAGTATTGCGTTATCTTGATTCTCTAATATCAAACCATAACCCAAAGCGCCTTGTTCATTGTTTTGTGGAACCACACCGAGAGCTTCAAATAAAGAACTTAATTTTACATCTTGTTTTTCAACAGAGACGCTTTTCAAATTATAATCAACCTCTGGTTGCTGCTGTTGCTGAGATGGTATTTGTACTACCTCCTCTCTTTTTTGACCGCCGACCATTAATAAAGCAACCGCTAATATAACTATTACCACAGCACCTAAAATTAAAATTTTGTTACCTACCATATTTTTTAATTAATTTTAAACATATATCTTAATTTATAAAGTTAAAAATTTTTAGTCAAGTTTTATTTCGGTAATGAGGCTATTATTGTTTGCAAAATTTTATTTTCAGAGAAAAGTTTTTTAGAAAGCAGATCCAAAACAATTCCTAAATCTTCCAATTCCTCTTTAAATGTTTCAGGGCCAACAAAAACTTCCCACAATTCATCCTTCAAAACTTTATATGGATGTTTAATAAGTTCGTAGTCACCTTTTGTTTTTAAGTATTTTATTATTTTTGCAAATTCTCCCCTATCAAGCCAAACACCATCACACACATTACATACATCAACCTTAATATCAGAATCGCCATACATTACTTCGTATAAAGGAAGTCTGTTTACTGGGCAAAGTTTTGGGATTTTTAAAATTTTAAAATTTTCTTTGTTGCTCCAAAGATCTATATCAACCCATTTTAGGTTCTCATCTTTAAAATCTTTTGCAAGACGAAGTTCGTCTTTATCAAACCAAATTCCTAAACACTGAGGGCAATAATCAACTTCAACATTATACATTATTGTTTTGTCTAGATTTATTTTGCAGATAGGGCAAGTTTTCATAAAATTAAATTATATTAAATTATAGCACATAAAATAATTAAGGAAAAATTATAATGTTAAAAATTAAGAAGAAATGTTTAAAAAGTTTTTATAAATAATTAGAACGGGGCGCCTTTCGGCGCCCCCCCCTCCTTTAATTATATAACTTATTTTTCTAAAAATTCATTAGTATTCATCCATTCCTCCCATGCCTGACGTTGAAGAATTAGAATTCTCTTTTTTCTCTGGCAATTCTCCCACAACCACTTCTGTTGTTAGAAGCATTGAAGCTGCTGATATTGCGTTCTCTAATGCAGTTCTTGTAACTTTTACAGGGTCAACAACCCCTGTTTCAAATAAGTTTTCATAAGTTAATTTTTGAGCATTAAAACCATAATCGCCTTTCCCTTCTTTAACTTTATTTACAACAACACCATCATCCATATTGGCGTTCTTTGCTATAATTCTCAAGGGTTCCTCCAAAACTCTCTTTAAAATATCAATTGCGACTTTTTCTTCACCTTCAACTTTTACTTTATCTAAAACCTCCTGGCATCTTAGAAGAGCAACTCCACCACCTGGCACGATACCCTCCTGCGCTGCTGCTTTTGTTGCTGCTAAGGCGTCTTCAACTTTGTGTTGAATTGCTTTTTGTTCAACCTCTGTTGCTGCTCCAACTTTTATAACAGCAACTCCACCTACTAACTTCGCCAACCTCTCTTGAAGTTTTTCTTTGTCAAATTCTGACTCTGTTTTTTCAAGTTCTTTTCTTATTTGCTTAACTCTTGCTTCTATATCTTCTTTACTTCCTTTACCATCTACTATTGTAGTTGTTTCTTTTGTTGAAACTACTCTTCTTGCGCTTCCTAAATCTTCCAAAGTAACGTTTTCTAACTTCAAACCAACTTCTTCTGAAATAACTTTACCTCCTGTTACAATAGCAATGTCTTGAAGCATTTCTTTTTTTCTGTCGCCAAAACCAGGCGCTTTTACAGCAAGAGTGTTAAATGTTCCTCTTAATTTATTCACAACCAAAGTTGCAAGCGCTTCTCCATCAACATCATCGGCTATTATAACGAGTTCTTTTCTGCCAGATTGAGCAACTTTTTCTAAAACAGGTAAAATTTCTTGTATTGAAGATATTTTTTTATCAGTTATTAAAATATAAGGATCTTCGTAAACAGCCTCCATTCTTTCAGGGTCGGTTACCATATAAGGAGAAATATAACCTCTATCAAACTGCAAACCTTTTACTATTTCATATTGAATTCCAAAAGTTTTACTTTCTTCAACTGTAACAACTCCATCTTTACCAACTTCACTAAC